>JBILDP010000101.1:0-7592 GCA_044352535.1 Prochlorococcaceae cyanobacterium | reverse complement strand
AGAAGTGGCAGTCGGCCCGGCCGGTGAAGGCCCGCAGCTGCTCGGCCAGGGGCTCACTGGTGAGTGGACCGGTGGCGAGCACGGCGATCTCGCCCGGGCCGGGCAGCTCGGTGTGTTCGCGCCGCTCCACCGTGACGAGCGGGTGCTGCTCGAGGGCGGCGGTGAGGGCGGCGCTGTAGCGGCCCCGATCCACCGCCAGGGCACCACCGGCCGGCACGGCGTGCTGGTCGGCGGTGCCGATCACCAGCGAACCGAGACGCCGGAGTTCCTCTTGCAGCAGACCGGCTGCCCGGTCGCTGCTCAGGGCGCCGAAGCTGTTGCTGCACACCAGCTCGGCGAATTCACTGCTGTGGTGGGCTGGCGAGCGGCGCACCGGCCGCATCTCCACCAGCCGCACCGGAATGCCGGCCCGGGCGATTTGCCAGGCAGCTTCAGTGCCGGCCAGGCCGGCACCGATCACCAGCACCATCAGGCCGCCCGACCGCGCTTGATGAACATCTGCAGCTGACCCACGGCGGCACGGCCGATGTGGAACACGGCCCAACCGGCGGCCAGAAGAATCGGAGCGGCAACCAGCACCAGCCGTGCGTCCATGGGAGGGCAGATCAAGGTGGGCCGATCTTAAGGACCACAGGGCGGCTCCGCCCCCCGATGGCAGCCGGTTGCAGCGATCGGCAATCAAGTCCCGGGCGACGCCCGGTTCACACCCTGCCGGCGTGGGCCATGGCCAGCTGGCGGTAGCGGCGGGCGTGCTGGCGTTGCTCGGCGATGGCTTCCGGGCTCAGCTGACGCTTCACGGTGGCCGGGGCGCCCATCACCAGGGCGCCGGCCGGCACGTCTTTCGTGACCACCGCGCCGGCGGCCACCAGAGCACCCGCTCCCACGGTGACGCCATTGAGCACCACCGCGCCGATGCCGATCAGGCAGCCATCGTGCAAGGTGGCGCCATGCACCACCGCCCGGTGGCCGATAGTCACATCGGCGCCGATGGTCACCGGCTGGTCGGGATCGCCGTGCAGCACCGCCCCGTCCTGCACGTTGCTGCCCTCACCGATCACGATCGGACACACGTCGCCGCGGGCCACCGCCATGGGCCAGAGGCTGGCCCCGGCCGCCAGCCGCACATCGCCGATCAGCACCGCCGAGTCGGCCACCCAGGCCTGGGGGTGCACCTCGGGCTCGGGCCAGCTTGCGGGCCAGGGATCGATGCTCATCACGGCCCGGGCTGCTGAAGTCATTCTCCCCATCAGGCCGGTGCCGGCATGGATGGGGCAGTCGACGCCGCCCACCCCTTGGAGTGGGGCACCGCCGGGTGATACGTTCCCTGAGTGCCCAACGGGCGCGGGTCGCTAGCTCAGCGGTAGAGCACTCGGCTTTTAACCGATTGGTCCTGAGTTCGAATCTCAGGCGACCCATTGATCAGCCAGCTGCGGGCTCCAGATCCGGTGGCCGTTGGCGAATCCTGCTGATGCGCTGCAGCCCGGATCATGGCTGAACTTCATGGATGACGTGCCGCTGTCGGCTCGGGTCGGATCGCACCACATCTGGCCCTTCGGATCCGGTGCGTCACATCCAGCTGGCGGGACTACCGTCTATTTGGCAGTTCACGCATCCCCATGCGGATCACGCGCTCCCAGGCTGGCCCTCTCGCGACTCTGGATCCGAGAGTTGCGGCGGTGCCGGCTGCTGTCGATCAGGACAGCTGAGCGGGTACTGGAGCGGATCATGCGGGTTACAGCGGTCGATGACAGCCATCTGCTCTGCCTCAGCAGGGAGGAAGTGGGCCTCCTCGTGGACCTCTGTCATGCAGGAGCTTTTTCTGATCACATCGCCCCATCCACCCAGCGGCGGGAGCAGGTGGATGCCTTCCTGTGGCAGGTGCAGCAGTCGCTGCTGCCGGCCGTGCAGCGGCAGTGCGCCAAGCTTGCGCCACCACCAGAGTCGATTCCATAGCACCAGTTGGTGCTGCGGCTGAATGAGCCTGCTGTCAAATCCCCGCTGAACAGACCCTGGTCCCCCCAGGGGCTCGCCCAGCAGCCGACTGCTCGCGACGTTCGCGCTCCGTGAGCGCCTGTTCCATCGGGAGGGCCATGGCCGGAGCGCCGAATGAATAGCCGTATCCGGCAAGTTGTTATTTGGTGCCTGCATCTGCTGATCGTGCGCGTCGCATTCCTCTGGTGAGATGGGGTATGCACCAGGTCGGAACAACGGATGCGTGCATGGCCAGGCCCGTTGCAAGCGCGATGACCATGTCTGCACTTCTTTATACGCAGAGTTTCTCTGAGAATCCGATCGCGGACCCGATTATTTATGGAAGCCTCAGCGGTAGCGGTGCTACTACGGCCTGGCAGGGTTTAGATCAAAATCTATATCTTGAGCCTGGCACCAGCTGGCGTTCGCCCTTTTTTGCGATTGATCCACTTGGCTATGTAAAGCTGAGTTTCCGCGCCAAGCTGAAATCCAGTGAGCCATTGGCGGGCTCCACGGGTTCGCCATATAACAAAAATCACCTTCGATTCAGATCCAGCAATCCTGCCGCTACCTGGAATCTTGATCCGCTTACTGCTGGCCCGTATGGCGGTGATCTGATCGGTGATGATGTCACCTCATTGATCAACCTGAGCGACCAATGGACCGAACAGGTCTTTTTCAGTCGCGCCCAGGCCAATGCTGTGCAGGCTTCGCTGGAGCTCACAGCAACGGATTTCGGTTATCTGATTGATGACGTCAGAATTGAACCTGTATCTGATCGTATGGATGTTGCGGCTTGGGCGGATCGGGTCTGGAGTCAGCGTTTTTATTCCTCTGATCTGGTGGAGCCACCTCAAATCAATGGCTTCATCTCATCCGAGCAGCAATCTCGTCTGGCCCGCACCCTGTCGAAACTGCAGGCAGGCCAACCAGTGAGAATCGTGCTAGTTGGTGACAGTATTGTGAGCGACCTCTCCAACTCTGCTCTGGATGTTTTGCTAGAGCGTGCCTTTCCAGGGGCAAGTGTGAGTGTGATCACCGCAGTTGGTCGCGGCACAGGGATGGTTCAATGGAATCCTTCAAATTCCACTTATCCTTTTATCAGTAGTTCCTTTAATGGAGGGGCTCTCAATTTTAATGAGGCTATCGTTGAACAGGAGCCTGATCTTGTAATCCTGGGAGGAATCAGTACGCCTGCTAATCAATTTGGATATACGGCTTTTCAAAGCATTATTGACAAGCTCAGGTCCAAAAGTCTGGTTGACCGTCTTGGCTATCAGCCCGATATCCTGATTGCCAGTGGAGCCTTCGGGCCGGTGGCCGCGTCGTGGGACCCCGACGCGAAACTGACTGAATTTCAAAATGGATATCGCGGCAATCTGTTGCAAATAGCGAATGCAAACAATGTTGGATTCTTTGATCTGGCTGGGTCTTGGGGCAATTATATGTTAGGGGCTTTGAATTCGTCTGATCCGTTGGCGATTAACTCTCTTTTGTCGAGGGAGTCCTATTGGCGCGATAATGTGCATGCCAATGCCTATGGAAAGCAGATTCTTGGTCGCTCCCTGGTCGACTATCTGGGCAGGGCGCAATCGAAAAGTCTAGGCCTCCCTGCCGTGAGTTTGAGTGTTTCTAAGGCGCAGCTGGTAGAGGATGGCGGGGAGCTGCTGGGTTTTACGTTCACGCGAACAGGAAGCAGTGCTCAACCTTTGGAAGTCTTTTATAGTGTTGGTGGAACTGCTCTCGCTGGTTCGGACTATACAGGTATAAAAGCTTCTGATGGTGTTTTCAGTATTGTGATTCCAGTGGGTTCTATGTCTGCGACGGTCGTGATCAAGCCGGTTGCCGACTCTCTCCCGGAGCCGGATGAAACGGTTTTAATTGCGCTCGACCCATTGGCTGGAAACGATTATACTATCGCCACAGATATCGCAGTAGCGGGTGTGATCCAGAACGACGACACGAATCGGGCCGCGATCGCCTCGATCCTCGACAACCTGGGTGCTGTGCAGGGACTGGTGGACGAGGGAGCAGCCAGCAACGACACCACTCCTACACTCTCGGGTTCGCTGACCACTCCATTGTCCAGTGGCGAGCGTTTGGCGATTTTCCGCAACGGCAGTCTTGCCGGCTATGCGCGCGTCACCAACGCGATTTGGTCGTTCACGCCAGGCACTGCCATCGGCCCATCCGGGGTGCAAAGTTTCACCGCTGCCATCGTGGATGCTGGCGGCAATGTCGGATTTCTCTCTCCTGCCCGCTCCTTCATCCTCGACACCAGCGCTCCAACCCAGGTCGCCTCGATCAGCGCAGTCGTTGATGACACAGAGCCACAGAAGGGGCCTGTTGCTGCCGGTGGCAGTACTAATGACGCCACACCCACCCTCTCTGGCACCCTCTCGGCTCCGCTTGAGGCCGGGGAAACTGTCAGGATCTACAACGGCTCCACTTTCCTGACTGAGGCTGTCGTTGCTCCTGGGGCGCTCAGCTGGACTGCCACGCCGAACCTCACCAAGAATGCTTCTTACGCACTCAATGCCAGGGTGGTAGACGGCGCCGGAAATCTTGGCCGGCAGGGGTCCAGTCGCAGGCTGATCGTTGACACCGTTGCGCCCCAGCAGAGCGCCACGATCACTGCCATCCACGACGACGTCGGTATCGTTCAGGGCTCGATCGGCGAGGGCGATTCCAGCAACGACATCACGCCCACGCTCAGCGGTTCTCTTTCCGCGTCCCTGGCCAAAGGAGAACGACTCTCCATATTCCGCAACGGGAGCCTGGAAGGTTACGCCAGGGTTTCTGGCAAGTCATGGTCGTTTAGCCCAGCCCCGGGCATCAATGTTGGCGGTCTGCAGACGTTCAGTGCAGCCGTTGTAGACGCTGCCGGTAACACCGGCAGTGTCTCCGGGTCCCGCTCTTTCAATCTCGACGCCCGTGCGGAGAGTTCCTGGACCTACGACTGGACTTCGGCTTCTCCGCTCGGCACGACCCCGGGGGTGCTGTTGGCACGGGTCTCGCTCCCCAGCCCGCGAAGCGGCGAACCGGACCTGAAGGTGACCGCCTTGCGGGTGGATCTCAAGACGCCAGGCCTTGGGCTGACTGTGACCGATCGAATTGCAGACTGGCAGGTCGATACCCGTGAAACACTCTCGTCAACCACCAGTGGCTTCATCAGCAACAGCCAACAACAGGGGACTCCCGTTGTGGCAGCGATCAACACGGCTTTCTACAGCACAACCATGCTGTATCCCGTGCCGACGAATCTGAGGGGGTTGGCGGTGAGCGACGGGGTGCTGGTGAGCCCTGCCGAGAGTGGTTTTTCCGCACTGCTGATTGATCCCATCACCGGGGCTCGGATCGAGCAGATCACCAGCACAAACGTTCCCGATCCCAAGAGCCTGACACTGGCAGTCTCCGGTGGACAGTTCGGGGCGGGCATTGTGCTGCGCGATGGCTTTGCCAGCGGCGACACGATCACCCAAAGCAGCCGCTCGGCACTTGGTCTCAGCCAGGATCGCCGTTATCTCACCATGCTCACGGTGGATCGCTCCCTGCGCGATCTCACCCCCTCGTACTACGGCGCCACCATCTGGGATGTGGGCACCATTCTGGCCGGCATGGGCAGCTACACCGGCATGAACCTGGACGGTGGCGGTTCCACCGCGATGGCCTGGTGGAACCCCACCACCGGATCGGCCGAGCTGCTGAATGCACCGCTTGGCGGTGTGGAGCGATTCGTGGGCACCAACCTTGGCGTTGTGTATCAGCCGATTGACCCCATCGGAGGCTGACACCTGCGGCCCTTGTCATTAAGGAGCAGTGCTCGCTCGTGGCGAAGGAGGCAGCAACAGGTTGAGCAGTTTTTCCAGGGGCCAGATCGCCAGCCACAGCCAGCTTGCCGTGTCCACGCCCAGCCAATCGATCGCAGGCGGCACGCCCAGAAACACGACCACTGGGATCAGTTTGGCCAGGCTGAAGTGCCAGCGCTGCCGCCGGTTGGGGCGCTGACGCACCCAGCCGCGCCACCAGGCCAGCCGCAGACCCAGTAGATCCCAGCCGAAGAGCAGCGCGAAGCCCAGCGAGTAGAGGGCGAGGGCCTGGCGGTTGTCGCCGTAGAGGCCGATCAGTTGGGCCTGGAGTGGCACCAGCACGGCCAGCAGCAGATAGCCGAAGTTCCAGGCCATAAACGTTCCATCCAGCCGCTTCAGGTTGGCCAGCAGCCGGTGATGGCCCATCCATCCGTAGGCCAGGATCACGAAGCTCACCAGAAAGGCCAGCAGCTGATCGGCGCGGCTCGCCAGCAGGGCCCTGATGTCGGCCTGCTTGGCGGCCAGCGCCCCGCTGGGGATGGGCAGATCGATGTTGAGCACCAGCAGGGTGATGGCGATCGCGATCACGCCATCGCTGAAGCCCAGCACCCTGGTGAATTCCTCGCTGCCGCGCGGATAGGTAGAGGCGGAGTAGCCATGCATCGGTGCATTGGTTTCGGTTGCCCACCATTGTTCGCCAACTCGCCAGGTTTTGGAGATCTCTCAGAAGGCAGACGTATGGACCGGAATCCCTGTTGCGGTGAGCGGTGGATCTGGAGTGCTGTATGAGATTCTCACTGAGGAGTGACCGGTCTTGGTGATCACTGGATAAACCATCCAATAGCTCCCCATGCGGAGAGACCTGGCTGACGCTGTCTCCCCATTCACCATCACGGCGCTGGGCCGAGTCCAGTCAGGCAGCCGCACCACGAGAGTCAAGCCCGAAAAGCCATTGCTCACCCACGCTTCAATGACGCGATCGGATGACCGGGTACTGTAAGTGACTTCGGCCTTTTGTCGTTGCTCCCAAAACCTGAAATACTCGAGCAATCCTGGCCGCCAGAAATCATATTTCGTCGATTCCCGCAGCAGCCTCGCCAGCGCTATGATTCTGTCGCGCGAGCCTAAATGAAAAAAGAAAAGATATGGGGCACCGATTTGATGTAAGTCTGGAAGAATAGCTGCCTTTTGGGCGCGCAGCTCAGTGTGAATGTCCTTGGCTTCATCGGGGAGACTGGTGGCTGTTTCGGGAACGTTCAGCAGCTTTCCGCCGAATTTCATCCCCTTTCCATGCCAATTAGGGAAAAGCCATGCATCTGATTCATTGATCATTCGGAATCCAGCCCTGTACACCGCCTTGTAGGTGTCTGGATTGCCTTGGTAGTGCGGCGTCTCCCAAATCATTGGTATTTCCCCCCAATCTCTTCGGAAACTTTGAATGGCTTGATTCACAACATGCAGTTGTTCTCTGAAGGGTCGAAACACAATGCCAGCATCATCGCTCATTTCGGAATCAATGGCTGTCATGTCGCTCAATTCGGTTCCATATTGATGGCTGTAGCCATGCACAATCAAGCTTCCTCCTTGACGGCGAGCGCTCATGACCGCATTTTTGAGAAAGTTGTTTTCATGATTGTCTGCATCCCAGCCGTCGTTGATACCCTTCGCAGGACTCTTATATCTGGATATCACAGATATATTGACTGGTGTTCTGTAGAGCCTGCTGAGTTGCAACAGTGCATTGACCCTACCAAACTCCTCTTCCGAAAAGCGTCGATAATCGACAGGTGTAACATCTTCCCATCGCAGTAA
>JBILDP010000100.1:0-7645 GCA_044352535.1 Prochlorococcaceae cyanobacterium | reverse complement strand
ATCCAGCAGCAATTACTGCAGTTATTATAACGATAAGCCCATCACGCAATCTCCAAGCCAGCCCTCAGCGCGCGCCATGTTAATCCGCGCAAGGGATAGGTGAATACGCAATGCGGAAGCGGCTTAACGCCCACCGGGCCGGGTTTTGTAAACCGATTTACAAAGCGGTATAATTCAGCATCGCAGCCGCTTAGCAAGCCAGCTGTCCGCCCCCTTCGCCCTAACTGCTTGACTGCCATTTTCGAGCCACTGTCAATCGCGGGGGCGTACAGCGTAAAGAGCCAACCGATCCAGGATGAACGGGGTTGGTTCAGCCGGGCCTTCTGTTGCCAATCCTTCCAGGAGCAAGGGATCTACTTCAATGTGAGTCAGGCAAATCGCTCGTTCAATCACCATTCAGGAACGATTCGCGGATTCCATTTCCAATTCCCACCGCATGCTGAACAAAAACTTCTGCGCTGCACGCGCGGTGCTTTGGTGGACGTTGTGGTGGATCTCAGGCCCGAATCACCGACATATCTACAGTGGGAGATGGTTGAACTCTCAGACTCTGAAGATACTGCCTTGTTAATACCCGAACGGTGTTGCCATGCCCTTCAAACACAATCTGATAACACGGAGATTTTTTACCTTACTAGCGCTCCATATGTACCTAGTTCAGAATTTGGATTGCGCTGGGATGACCCGCACCTGAACATTCAATGGCCGATCACGGTGAGCAACATTTCCCCAAAAGATTCTGCCTGGCCATATCTCACCGAGTCAGAGGCGATGATTGCCGAGCGCATGACGCTCCCCGCAAGCTAAGGAGCACTGGGCAGTAATGATCATTCTTGACTCCCTGCTTCATCAACGAGCCGAGAACGGTTGTCCAGTCAAGGTTGGTGTGGTGGGAGCCGGTGCAATGGCTCGTGGGGTTGTCGCCCTGATTCAGCAACGAATCCCAGGCATGCAGGTCGTGGCAATCGCCAACCGCACCGTGCAACGAGCTGTTGATGTGTTTGGGTTTGCCGGGGAAGCCCACACCACTTCGGTGAGCAGTTTGGCAGAGCTGGATGCTGCCATCAGCAATGGCATCTACGCCGTGACCGACAATCCGAGCCTCTTGGCCCGATCTGCAGGTGTGGATGGCCTGATTGATATCACCGGCTCCGTGAATCATGGCGCCATGGTGGCCCTCGAAGCGATTGCCGCAGGCAAACCGCTGGTGCTGATGAATGCGGAGGTGGATGCCACCCTAGGGCCCCTACTGCACGCCAAGGCCCGGGATGCAGGCGTGTTGCTGACTTGCTGTGATGGTGATCAACCTGGAGTTCAACTCAACCTGCACCGCAAGGTGAAGGGGATGGGTCTCGTTCCTCGTGTACTGGGAAACATCAAAGGCCTCCAGGATGAATATCGCACCCCTACCACCCAGAAGGGTTTTGCCGAGCGCTGGAACCAGGACGTGACGATGGTGACCTCGTTTGCAGATGGTTCGAAAGTGAATTTCGAACAATGCATCGTGGCCAACGCCACCGGCTTCACGGTGTCGCGCCGGGGCATGGCCCGCATGGAGCATCGCGGACCGGTGGAAGAGCTCACCACGGCTTACAACCTGGATGAGCTGCGGCAGCTGGGTGGTGTGGTCGACTTTGTGGTTGGCGCGTTGCCGGCGCCTGGAGTGTTTTGTTTGGCCGAACTGGCGGATCCTCGCCACGCTCCTCTGCTGGCCGCCAAACAGCTTGGGGACGGTCCCCTTTACTGCTTCTACGAGCCCTATCACCTCTGTCACCTCGACGCACCGATGAGCGTGGCCCGCGCCGTGCTGTTCGGCGATGCCGTCGGCCGGCCCCTCGGCGGCCCCGTCGTCGAGGTGGTGGCCATCGCCAAGCGTGATCTCGCTGCCGGTGAAGTGCTCGATTCCTTCGGGCGCTACATGACCTACGGCCAGGCAGAACGGGCCTCCGTTGTGCGCGAGCAGGCCCTGCTCCCCGAAGGTCTGGTAGAGGGCTGCAGGCTGCTGCGCCCCATCGCCAAGGACCAGCCCATCCATTGGAGCGACGTCGAGGCTCCCTCCCAACAGCTCGCTCACCGCCTCTACGCCGAGCAGCTCGAACGCTTCAGCTGAGAGGGAGCTGAGTAGCTGAGCCACGGATTCCACACCGGAAGGCGACCGCCAGCTCTGGGGAGGAGTCCTGTAGTTTGTGAGAACAATTTCTCCCTGCATGCACCTCGTCGACACGGCTCTGCTGAGACGCAACGAAGAGGGACGCCCCATTCGCGTTGGCATGTATGGGGCCGGAGCGATGGCCAGGGGTTTTGTCGCTCAGGTGAGCGCCTCGGTGGCCGGCATGGAAGTGGTGGCGATTGCCAACCGCACGCTGGAACGGGCCGCCGAGGCCTACAGCTTTGCCGGTCGCGAGGCAGCCCGGGCAGTGGAGAGCGTGGGGGAGCTGGATCTGGCCATTGCCAGCGGCGTGCCCGCCATCACCGACGACCCCACCCTGCTGGCGCAGTCAGCGGGGATTGATTGTCTGATCGACATGACCGGGGCCGTGAACTACGGCGCCGAGCGGACCCTGGAGGCGATTGCCGGTGGCACCCCCCTGGTGCTGATGAACGCAGAGCTCGATGCCACCCTCGGCCCCCTGCTCCACGCCCGCGCCCGCGAAGCAGGCGTGCTGCTCAGTTGCTGCGACGGCGATCAACCGGGCGTGCAGATGAACCTGATGCGCTACGTGCGGGGGCTGGGGCTGGAGCCCCGGGTGCTCGGCAACATCAAGGGCCTCCAGGACGAATACCGCACGCCCACCACCCAGAAGGGGTTTGCGGAGCAATGGAATCAGGACGTGACGATGGTGACCTCGTTCGCCGATGGTTCGAAGGTGAATTTCGAACAGTGCATCGTGGCCAACGCCACTGGTTTCACCGTGGACCAGCGCGGCATGAGCCGCCGGATCCACCGGGGGCACGTGGATGAGCTCACCACGGCTTACAACCTGGATGAGCTGCGGCAGGTGGGGGGAGTCGTGGATTTCGTGATCGGCGCTCACCCCTCCCCTGGGGTGTTCTGCTTAGCCGAAATGCCCGACGCACGCCACGTGCCCTACCTCGAGCTCTACAAGCTTGGTACCGGGCCCCTGTACAGCTTCTATCAGCCCTACCACCTCTGTTATCTGGAGGCACCGATGAGCGTGGCCCGCGCCGTGCTGTTCGGCGATGCCGTCGGCCGGCCCCTCGGCGGCCCCGTCGTCGAGGTGGTGGCCATCGCCAAGCGTGATCTCGCTGCCGGTGAAGTGCTCGATTCCTTCGGGCGCTACATGACCTACGGCCAGGCAGAACGGGCCTCCGTTGTGCGCGAGCAGGCCCTGCTCCCCGAAGGTCTGGTAGAGGGCTGCAGGCTGCTGCGCCCCATCGCCAAGGACCAGCCCATCCATTGGAGCGACGTCGAGGCTCCCTCCCAACAGCTCGCTCACCGCCTCTACGCCGAGCAGCTCGAACGCTTCAGCTAGCTCTGCAGGTAAGCCTCCAGGTCGCTGAGGCAGCAGCGCAGGGGGTTGCCCCCGACGTGCACCTGGCGATACCACTGGGCGGTGCGGGCAACAGTGGTGGAAAAGGGCCAGCGGGGCTGCCAGCCCAGCCGCTGAGCGGCCTTGTCGATCACCAGGTGGAGCAGGCCTGCTTCGTGGGGAGCTGTGGGGCTGCTGAGGTCCTGCCAGGTGCCGGGCCAGTGGCTGTGCAGCGCGTTGACCAACTCGGCCACGCTGCGATTGGCCTCGGCATGGGGACCGAAGTTCCAGGCTTCGGCATGGCCCAGGGGGTCGCGGCTGAGGGCTTCCGCCAGGCAGAGATAGCCAGACAGAGGCTCGAGCACGTGTTGCCAGGGCCGGGTGGCAGCTGGAAAGCGGAGCTGCAGGGGCTCTCCATTGGCGCAGGCCCGCATGGTGTCGGGCACGATCCGGTCGGCAGCCCAGTCGCCGCCGCCGATCACGTTGCCAGCCCGCGCCGTGGCCACCGCCAGGTGGGGGCTCTGGTGGGGGGATGGGCCGCAGTAGCTGGTGCGCCACGAGGCGATCGCCAGCTCGGCCCCCGCCTTGCTGGCGCTGTAGGGATCGTGACCGCCCAGGCGATCGGGCTCGCGATAGCCGTAACACCATTCCTGGTTCTCGTACACCTTGTCGGTGGTCACCATCACGACGCTGCAGGGATGGGCGAGGGGCCGGAGCGCCTCCAGCAGATGCAATGAACCCATCACATTGACGGCCCAGGTGCCCACGGGATCGAGGTAGGACCGTCGCACCAACGGTTGGGCTGCCAGGTGCAGCACCACCTGAGGACTGGCCTGGGCGACCACCTCCTGGAGCCGTTCGGCCTCGAGGATGTTGAAGCGGTGATCGCGGAGCGTGCCGGGCAGGCCCGCCTCGCTGAGCTGGAGTTGACCGAACAAGCCAGGCAACGGGTCAGGATCGAGGGCAACCCCCGTGACATCAGCGCCCAGCTGAAGGAGCCAGAGGCAGAGCCAGCTGCCCTTGAAGCCAGTGTGGCCGGTGAGCAACACACGCCGACCGCGCCAGAAGGCCGGATCGATGAGCTTGGGCATCACCAGCGTTTCCAGGGAGCATTGCCACCCTCCCAGAGGGCCTCCAGCTTGGTGCGCTCTCGCAAGGTATCCATCGATTGCCAGAAGCCATGGTGGCGGTAAGCGGCCAGCTGGCCGCGACGGGCCAGCTCAGCCAGCACGTCTGCCTCAAACAGACAGGCATCGGAGTGGATCAGATCACACACCGAGGGCTCCAGCACCAGAAAACCGCCGTTGATCCAGGCGGATTCGCCATCAGCCTTCTCCTGGAAATTGCCCACTCGATCGCCTTCGAGATGGAGAGCGCCGTAACGGCCCGGGGGTTGAACAGCAGTCAGGGTGGCCTGGGCTCCAGTGGCACGATGGTGGGCGATCAGGGCGGCCATGTCCACGTCGGACACCCCATCGCCATAGGTGAAGCAGAATGCCTCATCGCCGAGATAGGAGCGCACCCGGCCGAGACGACCTCCAGTTTCAGTGAGATCGCCGGTGTCGATCAGGGTGACCTTCCAGGGCTCGGTGCTTTGCTGGTGCACCTCCATGTGGTTGCCCACATCCATATGGAAGGTGATGTCGCTGGTGTGGAGAAAATAGTTGGCAAAATATTCCTTGATCATATAACCCTTATAACCACAACAAACGATAAAATCGTTGATACCAAACGAGCTATAGATCTTGAGAATGTGCCAGAGAATGGGCCTACCACCCACCTCCACCAGGGGCTTGGGGCGCACCACCGTTTCTTCAGCGAGACGGGTGCCGCGTCCGCCGGCGAGGATGACAGCCTTCAAGGGGTGGGCTCAGTTGCCGGCAGGGTAAGTCAGGCCCGCTGATCCGGCGCTATCAGCTCAGGCAGATGCAGATGAACCGAGCGCCAGCAACTGGGGCAGTCGTTGCTGCAGTCGCTGACTGGCCTGGGCGCCGGTGGCCAGCACCTGCTCGAGAGCGCTGAGGCGATGAAGCACCACCCGGAGATCAGCTTGCTGCGCCTCAAGGCTGAGCTCCAGATCGCTGGCGTGGCGCTTGAGCTGTTCAGCCTCGGCTAACCGCTCCGGAAGGGACTCGAGCAGCTCCCGCCGCCCGAGCCCCTCCAGCTGCTCCAGCTGGAGGGACTGCAGCTGGGCGGTCAACAGGTCGAGCTCGACTTCCAGCGCCTGTTGCTGCTGGCGCTGCTGGCGCAGGGCCTCTGGGACGGTGGCCTGGCGATACCGGTCGAACGGCTGGAGGTCAGCAGAGCGACCATCGATGGCGGCAGCACAGGGCTGCTGCTCGAGTTGTTGATAGGTGGCCAGCAGATGGGGCTGGCGCTGCAGCAGGTCCAGCGCCAACAGGGCATCCAGAGGATTGGGGTGAACAAACCGCGGCGCGATCTGGGAGCAGAGAGCCGAGCGAGGTTCCAGACACCAGGCCACCAGGGTGGGCACGGAGGTGCAGCTGAGATTCACCAGCCGGCAGGGGCGATCGGAGGCCAGCAGCCGTGGCAGCGCCTCTGCCACGGCCTCGACGCCGGAGGGGCCGGCCGAAGGCTCAAGCAACTGGGGCCAGCTCGCTGGTTCGCCGTAGGCCAGCAACAACGGCAAACCCGGAGCGGCGGCACCGGGATCAGCGATGGAATGGAGCTGCAGCCTGGCCTGGCTGAAACCGTCGATCAGCCAGCTGGCGTCGATGCCCGGAGCCCAGAGCTGGGCGAGGGGAGTTGCCACGGGTGGGGAGGTACTCAACGGGTCAGGACTGATCGGGTCGGGGCTCATCGAATCGAACCAGGCCGCGCCGTTGTGTCCATGGCACAACGCTACAGGCCGTCGCTGGCCAGGTCTGCGGGGATCCCCGGCAGTGACTTTTTGTGTGTTGGTGGGGGGGTAGGTGGGGGGGGACTTCACATGGACATACGCCCGTTGCGGAAGCATTCGCAATCTGGATATCGTCCCGTCCCCAACCCCGTTGGAGTGCCCACGCCTCTGAGAATGTGTGGCGGAGTTTGCTCTAATGGAAGAAGGCGAGAAGCAGCGTTGAACCCAGCTGGCACTACGTTGAAGCGTAGGGGCATCATCCTGGCCGGCGGCAGCGGCACCCGCCTCCACCCGATCACCCAGGCGGTGAGCAAACAGCTGCTGCCCGTCTACGACAAGCCCATGATCTATTACCCCCTCAGCACTCTCATGCTGGCGGGAATCAGGGAGGTGCTGATCATCACCACCCCACACGATCAACCCCAGTTCCAGCGCCTCCTGGGTGATGGCAGCAGCTGGGGCATGGCCATTCACTACGCCGTTCAGCCCAGCCCCGATGGCCTCGCCCAGGCCTTCCTCATCGGCGCTGACTTCCTTGCCGGTGCTCCCGCCGCCCTCGTGCTCGGCGACAACCTCTTCCACGGCCACGACCTCGTGCCACAGCTCGCCACCAGCAACGGCAACAGCCACGGAGCCACCGTCTACGCCTACCCCGTCCGCGATCCCGAGCGTTATGGCGTGGTGGAATTCGCCCCCGATGGCCGGGTGTTGAGCCTGGAGGAAAAACCCGCCAAACCCCGCTCCCGCTATGCCGTCACCGGCCTTTACTTCTATGACCACACCGTGGTCGAGCGCGCCCGCCAAGTGGTGCCCTCGGCTCGCGGCGAGCTGGAGATCACCGATCTCAACCGCCAATACCTGGAAGAAGGTCAGTTGCGGGTGGAACTCATGGGCCGCGGCATGGCCTGGCTCGATACCGGCACCTGCGACTCCCTCCATGAGGCCAGCAGCTACATCCGAACCCTCGAGCACCGCCAGGGACTCAAGGTGGGCTGCCCGGAAGAGGTGGCCTGGCGCCAGGGCTGGATCAGCACCGCCCAGCTTGAGCAGCTCGCCCAGCCCCTCCAAAAGAGCGGCTATGGCGACTACCTGCTCCGCCTGCTGCAGGAGGTGAGCCATGCAGGTTGAACAGCTGAGCACCAGCAGCGGCCAGCCAATCGACGGGCCCCTGCTGATCACACCCCAACTGTTTGGCGACAACCGCGGCTTCTTTTTTGAAAGCTGGAACCAGCGCCGCTTCGATGAGGCTGTCGGTGAGCCCATCACCTTCAGCCAGGACAACCACTCACGCTCC
>JBILDP010000005.1:0-24948 GCA_044352535.1 Prochlorococcaceae cyanobacterium | reverse complement strand
CCTTGGCTGCTGGCTTAACGCGGGGAGTGCGGCTGCGGTGGTTGAGCACCATGGCCCACTCCTCATCGGTGAGGTTGGCGGGCTTGCTGCCATGGGCATCGGCCAACTTGGCTGCCCTCTCGATATCAGCAATCAGGTTGATCCAGGATGCTGCAAAACGCCTGTCGCTTTGCGACTTGGCGCCACTTTCAACCAGCGTTTCCACCACACCCGCCGGCGACACCTTCTTGCGACGACGATTGAAGATCTCTTTCTGAAGCTGGGCGATCAAGGCATCGGCCTTGTCGCTGAGCTTGATCGTGAGCTGAGACATCCGGCAGAACAGAGCTATCTCAGCAGTAGCAAGTCCCTCTCAGACTGACAACCAAAACACGCTTTGCGGTGCATCACCCGCACCGTGAACTGCCCTTGCTCAAGGCAATCTGGCCAGCAAAGGGGCCAGTTCCGCGCTGAGCATCACCTGCTCCCCTGCACCGCTGCAGAACAGACGCGAGCCCAGTGCCACCGCATCCACACCAGCAGCAAGCCATGGCTCCACGTCGACGATGTCCAGCCCGCCGGCAGCGATACAGAACGGCAGCGTGCCCAACGGGCCGCGCAACGCGTTCCAATACCGTGGGCCCAGGGGCTGAGCAGGGAACAACTTCACAAGCTGAGCGCCCCAAAGTGCAGCCTGATGCACCTCGGTGGGGCTGAGCACACCTGGCACCAGCGGGAAGGCAGCCGCAGCAGCCTTGGCCAGAAGGGACTGGCTAAGGATGGGCGACACGGCATAGCCGAGGCCTGCGGCCATGGCGGCATCCAGTTGGGGCCCGGTGCACACTGAAGCAGCGCCGAGCTTCAGACCTGGATACCGGTGCACCAGTTGGGTTGCCATGGCCACCCAGGCCTGCGACGCCTGCACCGCCAGCTCCACGTGCACCAGGCCCACCCCCAGCAGAGCATCCAGCTGGTGGCGGGCCTGGTTCTCATTACCTGGCCTGAGCACCGCCAGCACGGGCTGGCGACGCAGGCCGGTGAGCAAGGAGCCGAGATCAGACGTATTCGGCCACCTTCACGTCGGAGCGGATCAGCAGCTCCTGGAGCTGCTCCGCATC
Source organism: Prochlorococcaceae cyanobacterium (assembly GCA_044352535.1). Lineage (GTDB taxonomy): Bacteria > Cyanobacteriota > Cyanobacteriia > PCC-6307 > Cyanobiaceae > NIES-981. Next base: position 23,851 of record JBILDP010000005.1, on the reverse strand, counting down.
GATGGTCTCCTTCTCCACCAGCATCTCCGCGAGCTCATTGAGCACGGAACGATTGGCCGTGAGCACTTCGGTGGCGCGTCTGTAGGCCTCGGCCACCAGTTGGCTCACTTCCTCATCGATCGCTGCGGCGGTGTCTTCGGAGAAGTCGCGCTCGGCGGCGATGTCGCGGCCGAGGAACATGCCGCCCTGGCTGCGGCCCAGGGCCACGGGGCCCAGGCGATCACTCATGCCGAAGCGGGTGACCATCTGGCGAGCCACGCGGGCCACCTGCTGCAGGTCGTTAGAGGCGCCAGTGGTCACCTCGTCTTCGCCGTAAACGATCTCCTCGGCAACGCGACCACCCAGAGCCACGGCCATCTGATTCTGCAGATAGGCCCTGGAGTAGAGGCCCGACTCCATCCGCTCTTCCGAGGGGGTGAAGAAGGTGAGGCCGCCGGCCTGGCCGCGGGGAATAATCGAAATCTTCTGCACTGGGTCGTAGTCGGGCATCAGAGCCCCCACCAGGGCATGGCCGGCCTCGTGATAAGCCACCAGGCGCTTGCGCTTCTCACTCATCACCCGGTCCTTCTTCTCCGGACCAGCCATCACCCGCTCGATCGCATCATTCACCTCATCCATCGAGACTTCGGTGAGCTGACGGCGGGCCGCCAGGATGGCTGCCTCGTTGAGCAGGTTGGCCAGGTCGGCCCCGGTGAAACCGGGGGTACGGCGAGCCACCTTGTCGAGGTCCACGTCCTTGGCGAGAGTCTTGCCACGGGCGTGCACGCCGAGAATCTGCAAACGGCCGTTGTAGTCGGGACGATCCACCACCACCTGACGGTCGAAACGACCGGGACGCATCAGGGCCGCATCGAGCACATCGGGCCGGTTGGTGGCAGCCACGATGATGATGCCGGTGTTGCCCTCAAACCCATCCATCTCCGTGAGCAGCTGGTTGAGGGTCTGCTCGCGCTCGTCATTGCCACCGCCCAGACCGGCCCCGCGCTGGCGACCCACTGCATCGATCTCGTCGATGAAGACGATGCAGGGGGCATTTTTTTTGGCGTTCTCAAACAGATCGCGCACACGGCTCGCGCCCACCCCGACAAACATCTCCACGAACTCCGAACCGGAGATCGAAAAGAAGGGGACTCCGGCTTCGCCGGCCACGGCCTTGGCCAGCAGGGTCTTACCTGTGCCAGGAGGACCCACCAGGAGAACACCCTTGGGGATCTTGGCGCCGACCGCAGTAAAACGATCGGGGTTCTTGAGGAAGTCGACCACCTCGGTGAGCTCGAGCTTGGCCCCCTCAATGCCGGCCACATCGCCGAAGGTCACCTGGGTCTGGGGCTCCATCTGAACCCGGGCCTTGCTCTTGCCGAAGTTCATGGCGGGGTTGCCGCCGCCCCCCTGGGCACGGCGCAGCAGGAAGAACAGCCCACCCAGCAGCAGCAGCGGGAAGATCAGGCTGCCCGCCGCCTGCTGCCAGGCCGCTGGCTCGCGGCTGGGCTGCACGGCGATGTCCACGTTGTGATCGGTGAGCAGCTTGAGCAGGTCTTTATCGGGGGCGAGGTTCACCACCGCCCGCTGGCCGCTGTTCTCGACCACCTGGGCCGTGCCCCGATCGGGGGAGATCAGCACCCGGCTCACCTCATTGGCCTCCACCGCCTCCACGAACTCGCTGTAGCGCATCGTGTTGGGCTGATTGGCCGGGTTGGGTCGATCGAGGAAGGCCGTGCCCACGGCGATCATCACGATCACCAGGAGCACGTACAGCCCCGCGTTGCGCCAGCGTTTCTTCACGGCCCTCGCCTCAGCTGAGAATCAAGTAACGGAATGTTAACCACGGAGCGCCTGGCAGGTCGCCGGAGGGCGTCCGATCACCAGGCGGAGCCTCAGGCAGCTGCCCGCAGCACATCCACCACACTACGGAAGGCGAACCATTCGGGGATCTCTTCGCCACCGCGCAGCATCTGGCGGAACTGGGTGCCGCTGAGCTTCTTCACGTGCAGGCCGCGGGCCTCCGCGTGTTCAGCGGTCACGTAGCCCTCCTCCTCGGTGTACACGAGATTGAGGGAGGGCACTGTCTCCATGCCCAGCTCCGGAGCGTTGTCGCGAGCGAAATCCTGGGCCTGGTACGGGCCGTAGAAGTCATCGCCCGTGAGCGAGCTCTTGCAGCCGGCCATGTCGCGGCCAATGATGAAGTGGGTGCAGCCGTAGTTCTTGCGGATGATCATGTGCTGCAGCGCCTCGCGCGGGCCGGCCATGTGCATCGAATAGGGCAGGTAGGCCCAACGGATGCGGGGATTGGCCACTTCGGCAGCCAGGCGCTCATAGGTCTGGAAGCGCACTTCTCCGGCGATGTCGTCGTCCTGGGTGGGGCCGCAGGTGGGGTGCACCAGCACCACGCCGCCCTCGCTCACATTGCCGGCATGGAGGGCACGGGTGAACAGCTCGTAGTGGGCCCGGTGGATCGGATTGCGGCACTGGAAGGCCACCACGCTCTCGCCCTCGGGCAGGGTGGCGCGCACCTCGGCTGGGGTCTTGCAGGGGAACACCCTCTGGGGCAGCTCCAGCCCCTGCACGCTGCCGCCTAGGTAGAAGCGGCCACGCTCGGTGGCGATCATGCGCACCGCCGGGTGTTCCAGGGAGGTGGTGCCGTAACAGCCCTTGGCCTCACGCACCTTGTCGGGCTCCCAGCGGCTCTCCACCGTGAACACCGCCAGCTCCTGGCCGCGGTAGGTGAGCAGCAGCCGGTCGCCTACGGCGATCGAGGCGTCGTTGGTGTCGAGCACGATCGGCAGGCCAAACAGCAGGCCGCTGCTGGTGCGGTTGGTCTCCACCACCGACTCGTAGTCCTCCTGGTGCATGAAGCCACGCAGGGGCGAAAAGCCGCCCACCACCAATAGCTCCACGTCGCAGGCGTTGCGATCACTGCATTCCAGGCGCTTGCTGGCACTGGCGCGCACCGCTTCGCGCTCAGCCGCCGGCACCATCAGATCCACCAGGCTGCCGCCGTGGGGTGCGATCAGGCCGGAGATAGCAGCAACGGTCATGGCCGGGCAATGAGGTGGAAGGATTCTCCCAGACCGACAAAAAAGGGCCCTATCGGGCCCTTCATGCGCTTTGGAAGTGGGATGGAGGCTTCAGGCCTGCTCCAGGCGGCCGTAGAGCTGGCCAGTGATCTTCACGTCGAGAGGATCCTTGGAACCCATGTCGGTGTCGGAGGGCTGGATGGCGGTGAACACACCGGCGAATTCACCAGTTGCGCTGTCCACCTTGGTGATGGAGAGCTCCATGGTGCCGGTGCCATCGATGTAGCGCTTGATGTTCTCGCGCTCCAGGCCTTCGCTGTCAGCACCGAGGCCTACCAGACCCTGGGTGTATTCCACGCCGGTGGTGAGGCCACGGCCCTTGGGGTCAAGAAAGTTGGAGGTGCGGTAGCTGGGCACGCGATAGCTGCCGCTGAAGTCAGTGCTGGTGGAGAGGGACGCTCCATCGGCCTGAGCATTCAGCTCTTTGCTGGAGAAGGTGAAGGGCACCTCTTCGCCACCGGGGAGCAAGACGGTGATGATCTGGAAGTCGAGACCTCCCTCCTCCTTGAAATTGAGCCCGTCATTGGTGACGGTGAGATCGCCGTAGACCTGATCAAGGCTGGTGGTGAAGCGGGTGAGGATTTTGCCCGGCACGAACTGGGCTTCCTGGCGCTTGTTGGCGGGTTCGCCCTTCACGAACACCTCAGCGGGGTGCAGGCAGAGCTCGCGCAGCTGGTAGTTGCCGCCAGAGGTCAGTGCAATCGATCCTCGGGCCGATTCGGGCAGGGTGGGACAGTCGTTGGCCAGACCGGTGTTGTGGATGTCGTCGTAGGTGAGGCTGGCGCGATCCTTGGCCTCAACACCACCGCTGCAGGCGGTCACCAGGGTTAGGCACAGCGCCAGCACGAGGGCCAGCAGAGGACGAAAACGCATGGGAGAACGCCGCAGGGAGGAGCGGAAACTGGGCTGGCGCGGATCCTACCGGTGCAAAACGCCCGTTACCCGTACGATGTCGCGGCTCTCAACAACCTGTATGTGAGCTTGCCTTCAAGTCAGCCATCCACCCCTGTTTCCATCGATGCCCTGGCCGGCGTCGCTGGCCAGGATGCGTCCGTCAGGCCCGTCGAGCAGGGTTCCGAACTCTCGGCCGAGCAGCAGCAGCGTCTGCAGGCAGCTCTCGCCAGCCTTGAGGAGCTCGGGCTCGAACTGCAGGGGCAGCCGGCTGCCCTGCTTGAACTGCTGCGGCAACTCGAGCAGCTGCACCGCAACCTGCAGGACGGAGCCTTCCGCAGCAGCCTCCCAGCCGACCGCAACGCCCTGTTCAACCTTCTCCAGCGGATGGAGCGGAGCGGAGGCTGGCCCTACATCCCGAGATTGCAGCTGCGCACCTTCATGGATCTGCTGCAACGCGACCGCCCCGGCGACGATCATCCGTTGGCTGCCTGAACGCCGGCAGGCTGGCGTCAGGGGCGCAGGGCGCTGAGCAGGGAATGGGCAATCGCCAACTTGCCGGCGGGCCCCATCTCCACCACCTGTTCGCCAGGCCCGAGCAGCCAGCCCCGATTGGTGGGTGCGGCGAAACCGGCCTCGGGCCGATCAATTGGATTGGCAAACAACAGATCACAGCCCTTGCGGGCAAACTTGGCGCGGGCCTGGGGGAGCACATCGCCGCTGTGGGCGGCGAAGCCGAGAATCCGCTGACCAGCTGGGCGCCTCGCCACCAACTGCTGCAGCAGATCGGGCACCGCCTCCCAGCCTGACGCCAGGGCCGCCTCCAGCTCCTGCTTCGAAAGCTTGTCGGCCATGGGCCTCGCACGACGATGGTCGGCCACAGCGGCCGCCATCGCGATGGCATCGACCAGGGGCTGGGCAGCGGCCAGAGCCTGCTGGAGCTCGGCTGCCGTGACCACCGGCACCCGCGTCAGGCCGTCCAGCAATACCGGATCAAGGCTGAGGGGCCCGTGCACCAGGGTCACCTCAGCGCCGCGCAGCCGGGCCGCCTGGGCCAGCAGCACCCCCATCAGGCCGGTGCTGGGATTGGTGAGGCAGCGGGCCGGATCCAGTGGCTCCCGGGTGGGACCGGCACTCACCAGCAACCGCAACCCCTGCCAGTCGCGGCGCCAGCCCCACAGCGCCAGCGACTCCAGGGCCAGCAACAGCTGGGCCGGCTCGGCCATGCGGCCCGCGCCACGGCGATCGCAAGCCAGCAGGCCCTGCACAGGCTCCAGTGGCAGCACCCGCTCCATCGCCTGCAACAGCTGCCAGTTGCGCTGCACCGCCACCGCCTGCCACATGCTGGTGTTCATGGCAGCTGCAGCCAGCACCGGCGCCTCGGTGGCCAGCAGGGTGCTGGCCAGCAACGTGTCGGCCAGCCCATGCACCCAGCGCCCCAGGCTGGTGGCGCTCAAGGGGGCCAGCAGCACCAGCTCGGCCCACTCGGCCAGCTCCACGTGCAGGGGCCTGGGCGCCAGGTGGCTCCACTGGTCGGCGTCGAGATAGCAACGCTGGCGACTGAGGCTGGCCAGCGCCACCGGGCTCACCAGCTCGGCGGCGCTGGGGGTGAGCACACAGCGCACCTCGGCACCCCGCTGCACCAGGCCACTCACCAACTGAGGCAGCTTCACGGCGGCGATGCTGCCGGTGATCGCCACCAGCACGCGCCGGCCAGCCAGCGGATCGGGAGGAGCACCACCGGCGTTCCCCGCAGGGACAGGCTCAGTCCTCATCAAACGGCTCCTGGTCCACCAGGTGCACATAGGGCCTGGCCAACTCAGGGCGATGGATCGCCAGGGCCCGCATCAGGTGCCAGTCGGCCAGGCCATCAAAAGGACTGGGGTAGTCATCGTCTTCAAGACGCTGCGCCAACGCAGCGGTGCTGGCCTCATCAAAGGCCGCAAGGCGCTCCGGCGTGATCGCGGCGGCAGGCTGCTCTGGGCAGGACTCGGACATGGCAGTCGAAGCGCCTGTGGCGATGCGTGGAACTGGCAGGGTATGTGGAGATAATGGGCCTGGCCATGCTCCGGTCATCCGGCCGCATCGCCTAAACCCCATCAACCACCTAAGCAATCGAGAGGGGTTCCCCCCGCGATTGAGGCCGTCTGGCCTGGGCGTGGTCGTGAGGCCGGGGAATTAGCTCAGCTGGTAGAGCGCTGCGATCGCACCGCAGAGGTCAGGGGTTCGAGTCCCCTATTCTCCACTTTCCATCGGGGCAGGCTTCCGCAGACGAAGCCAGGCCCAGCGACTGCCACCCGTGAACTGGACGCCCCAAGCCGAGTCACGCCTGAAGGAAGTGCCCTTTTTCGTGCGCCCGGTGGTGCGCAGACGGATCGAGAGCCTGGCCGCCGAGGCAGGCCGGGACGACGTTGACGAGACGTTTTACGAGCAGGCGAAGGCCCAGTTCGGCCAGAAGTAGGCCGTGCACGGCCCGACCGCAGGAACGTGATGCGGTAAAAGAGGGTCACGTTCCGTCTCTGTCGATGTCGCAATCGAAGCGCGAACAGGTGGTCAGTCACCTGCGCTACATCCGCCAGGAGCTCCGCGAGATGCATCAGGGCGTGATGGAAGACGGCCTCCTGCCCGAAGCCGGCGAGGTCCGGGGTGTGATGGCCCAGATGGAAGCCCTGCTGGAGCTGCTTGAGGGCAAGACGTCCCGCAAGAAAGAGAGCGACAGCTGAGACCCAACCCGGCTCACCAGGCCTGGGGCGTCAAGCCCCCGGGGGGACGCTCCGCTAAACGGCTCAGCGCCAATTGATCCCACCCGGGCAACGCGCTTTTTTGGTCTTGTCCCCATCACCTGGCCCAGGCTTCGGCCTCGGGCTTTTTTATTGGAATCCCCTATCAGTAGCGCCAGAGATACCCCAGAACGCCAGAGATGGTGTAGACAAGGTTCAGGCAGGGCCTGGGCCGGGTGATGGGGATCACGAACCGCCAGCCTCCCTGCCCCTCATTCTGTGGCGCCTGAGCGCTCCCGTCCGGTCCAACTCCAGCAAACCCGCTTTCAGCGGGAGCTGGTGGGCCTGAGCAGCAGCCTGACGAGCTGGGCCGACAATCCCTGGCGGAGGCTTTCGCTGCAGCTGATCGTGCTGCTCATGGCCTTCAGCATCGGCGGTGCCGTGGGATCGATCACCGGTGCCCTGGCCAAGTTCGATCCCATCGGTGCCCTGGTGTGTGTGGCGGCGATGGAGCTGGCGATCCGGCTACGCGGCCAGCTACGGCGGCAGCCAGGAGACAAGCTCGGTCTTCAGCTACTCGACATGGCCAGGATCGGCCTGCTCTACGGACTGCTGCTGGATGGCTTCAAGCTGATGTAGCCATCAGGAAGCAGCCATCAGATACAGCAGGGCCATGCGTACGGGGATGCCGTTGCGCACCTGCTCATCCACCAGGCACACCTTGGGATCATCGAGCAGTTCGCCGGCCATCTCCACGCCACGGTTCACCGGCCCGGGATGCAGCACCGGCACCGGCCGACCGCAGAGGTCCAGGCGCCCGTGGTTCAGGCCGTACTCCCGGTGATAGGTGTCGAGGCTGGTGAGCAGGTGCTGCTGCATGCGTTCCTGCTGCAGCCGCAGGGTCATCACCGCATCGGCGCCCGGCAGCGCCTGCTCGAGGCTGCGGGCAAGGCGCACCGATCCTCGCTGCGGCACTGGGTCACTGGCCTGGCCCGGCGGCGGCCCGGCCACGAACGCGCCGAAGTCATCAGGCAGCAGGGTGGGTGGACCACAGAGCACCACCTCGGCGCCGCAGGCGGTGAGGGCCCAGAGGTTGGAGCGAGCCACACGCGAGTGGAGAATGTCGCCCACGATCACGATGCGCTTGCCGCGCAGGGCCTCAGGGGTGGGTGTCTCGGGAGCGAAATGGCGCGCCAGGGTGAAGAGATCGAGCAGGCCCTGGCTGGGATGGCTGTGCAGACCATCGCCGGCATTGAGCACCGCCACCTTCTCGCCCGCCCGTTCCAGATCGGCCGCCAGACTCTGGGGCACGCCGGCACAGCGATGCCGCACCACCAGCACGTTGGCCCCCATCGCCACATAGGTGCGGGCGGTGTCCAGCAGACTTTCGCCCTTGCTCAGCGAACTGGAGGACGGCGAGAAGCTCTGCACATCGGCGGAAAGCCGCTTGGCGGCGAGCTCAAAGCTGCTGCGGGTGCGGGTGCTGGGCTCGAAAAACAGGGTGGTCACCAGCCGGCCCTGCAGCGCCGGCAGCTTGCGGGCACCACTGGTGGGAAGCACCCGAAAGCGCTGGGCCAGCTCGAGCACGGTGGCGAAGTCCGCCAGCGAGAAGGCCGCCAGATCCAGCACGTGGCGGTGGCTCCAGCTGCTCAAGGGGTGCGGCGGCTCTGAGGGTCAGGGTAGGGGCTCACCTGGTCGCCGCCCCAAGCTGCCTGAGCAGCTGCTGCGCGGTCGCCCCTGGCGCGCCTGCTCACGCTGCGGCTGCACCGCAAATACCAGCGCCAGGGAAGTTCCTGGCCCCGACTGATGCCAATGCGGGCGGTCTGCATCAGATCCATTGGCCCCAGCCGGGCCAGCGCCACTGGCCGCGGCGCAATCCAAAGACCACGACTGGGGTCCACCGGCTGACCATCGTGGGAGCGATCGATGCCGAACCGCCGCGCCAACAGCGCCGGTCCGGCCGCCACACGCTCGGGCTCACCAGGCAAAGCGACCGCCCGCAGGAGCACCCCGTTCGCCCAGTCGGCACGGTGGGTCACCACGTTGACGCAGTGGTGGACGCCGTAGCTCATATACACATAAAAACGCCCAGGCTCCCCAAACAGGGTTTCGTTGCTCGGGGTGCGGCGTCGATGCCCGTGACAGGCGGGCTCGCTCTGGCAATACGACTCGGTTTCCACAATCACGCCCCTGAGAAGCTCGCCATCGGCTTGGCGCTTCACCAGCAGGCAGCCGATCAGCTCGGGGGCAACCTGCTCGGCGGGGCGGGCGAAGAAATCCTGGTGCAATCTCGCCAACATGCCGACATGCTCCTCGGTGAAATCGACGGCAGCACCCTCAACGATCGGCCCCAGAATGGGCACATCTCCCTGGGCCCCGACTGACCATGGAATCCTCAGGCTTCAACCTCGGCAGTGTGCTGCTCTTCGGCAGCGGGCTGTTCGTGCTGGCCACGCTGTTCTTCGGCACCAAGGGCGGCTACTACGACAGCGACGACTACGACGGCAACGGCACCGCCCACTGAGCCAAGCACTTGGCCACGCTGATCAGGGCTGGCTGAGCCGCTCCGCTTCGGGGCAGTCCTCGGCGGTTGGAAGCTCCTCGCCAGGCACACGGTTCACGTAGGAGAGGCGGGTGCTGACGGCACCGATCGAGTCAAGCCGCACGCTCTCCTCCCAGCTGTGGGATTCGTCGTCGTCCTCGGCGTCGTAGCGCAGCGTCACCAGGTCACCCTCGATCTCCACCACAAGGGCCTCCTCGATCCAGCGCTGCTGGTCGCGCAGAAACACCCACACAGGCCTCTGCTCGCTGCAGAACTGGGAGAGCTTGCGGTGCAGCATGGCCCGCCGCCAAAGCAGACCTGTTAACCCTAGGCACAGCACCAGCGGTTGCCGCCGTTCACCATGACCCAAACCAGCCTTCCCGGCCCAGCCGCCTCCCAGGCCGACATCCGCCTGCAACTGCGCAGTTGGCCCGAGGTGGAGGCCTACCTGCAGCGCTGCAAGGGGGTGATCGTACCGCTGGGGTCCACCGAACAGCACGGTCCCACAGGGGCCATCGGCACCGATGCCCTCACCGCCGAAGCCGTGGCCCTGGAGGTGGGCCGCCGCAGCGGTGTGCTCGTGACCCCGGCCCAGGCCTACGGAATGGCCGAACACCACCTGGGCTTTCCCGGCACGATCAGCCTGCAGCCGAGCACCCTGCTGGCGGTGCTGCACGACCTGGTGCTGTCGCTGGCGCGCCACGGCTTCGAGCGCATCTATGTGATCAACGGCCACGGCGGCAACATCGCCACGGCCCGGGCCGCCTTCGCCCAGGCCCATGGCACAGCCACAGCCCGCGACCTGGCGGTGGCCCCGCGACTGCGCTGCAAGCTGGCCAACTGGTTCATGGCGCCCGACGCCATGGCCCTGGCGCGGGAGCTCTATGGCGAGCGGGAAGGCCACCATGCCACCCCCAGCGAAATCGCCCTCACCCTGCACCTGGAGCCAAGCCTGCTGGCCAAGCAGCGGCCCCTGCCCGAGCCGGCGCCGGCCGGGCCGATCCACGGGCCCGAGGATTTCCGCCGCCGGCACCCAGATGGCCGCATGGGCTCCGATCCCTTCCTGGCCAGTGCCGAGCACGGCGCGCGCTTTCTCGATGTGGCGGCCAGCTCCCTGGTTCGCGATCTGGAGGCCTTCCTGGAGGAACCGGCCTGAGTCCACCCCCACGGGATCCGGGCGGCAGCAGCGCTAGGTTCGGCCCAGAGCAAGCCCGAGTGGAGCCGGATGAGCCGCATCACCGCCGACGACGTGCGCAAGGTGGCCGAGCTGGCCCGCCTGGCCCTGCCGGAGGAGAAGATCGCCACCTACACCGGCCAGCTGGAGCGCATCCTCGACTACGTGGCCCATCTCGAGGCGGTGGACACCACCGATGTGCCCCCCACCACCAGGGCCGTGGAAGTGGTGAACGTGACCCGGGATGACCGGGTCGAAGCGACCCCAGTGCGGGAAGAACTGCTGAACCAGGCCCCCCAGCGCGAAGGCGACTTCTTCCGGGTGCCCAAGATCCTCGCCGATTGAGCAGACTGGGGGCTCAGCGCACCGGCGAAACGGCCGTGCGATGCAAGAGTTCAAGCACGCGGCGGCGGGCATGCCGGGTCGGCATCATTGCGGCCAGGGGCCGCAGCTTGCTGCGGCGTTTTTTATGACTGCGCACTCCCAGCAGGATGTCGTAGAGGAAGTTGAAGCCGTCGCTGCGCGATTCAAACAGGCCGAGGCGTTGGGGTGAACCCTTCGCATCCAGGATCGGCTTCACTGCCTCGTAGGCCGGTTTGTATTCAAACCAGGGGATTGAGGGCCAGAGATGATGCACGAGGTGGTAATTCTGGCCCATGATCAACCAGTTCATCAGACGCCCCGGATAGACACGGGCGTTGTGCCAGCGGTTGCGGGATTGGAAGGGGCGATGGGGCAGGTAATCGAAGAACAGCCCTAGGGTGACACCCACCATCAGCGCTGGAGCGAACCAGCAATTGAACACGAACGGCAAAAACCCATATTTGGCAGCGGCGATCACGATCGCTGCGAACACGCCACGGGCAATGCCCCACTCGAGCAGCTCATAGCGACGCCAGAGGCGACGCCTGAAGAAGAAGACTTCGTGATAGAAAAATCGCGGCGCAATCAGCCACAGCGGACCGAAGGTGCTGACGATGTGATCGGGATCGTTCTTGGGATCGTTGACGTGGGCATGGTGCTGCAGGTGCACCCGCGTGAACACCGGGAAGCTGAAGCCGAGCAGCAGGGCCGCCCCGTGGCCCATGAAGGCGTTCCAGAAGCGATTGGGATGGGCGGCGTTGTGACAGGCGTCGTGGATCACCGTGCCCTCGAGGTGCAGCGCCAGAAAACCGGTGAGCAGCAGCAGGGGCAGGGGCCACTGCCCCACGAACCAACCCCAGATGGTGAGGCCGGCTAGGGCGAAGCCACCCAGGAAGAGACCCACGGTTGGGTTCCAGGCCGCAGGCGGATCGAGGTACTGGCGCGGCACCGCGCTCACATCGGCCCGAGCGACCTCAGCGCGATGGGTCCTGAGCCCTGCTGACAGAGACGGAGCTTGCGTCATCCCCAGCAACGGCGCCCAATGGAATCCTGCGACCACCTTAAGGAGCAGCCCCGGCTCCCCGCCCGCCTTGCGATGCCCACCGGGGGACTTGAACCCCCACGACCGAAGCCACTGGTACCTAAAACCAGCGCGTCTACCAATTCCGCCAGATGGGCAGCACGCAGACTCTAGGGAGCCCCTGAGCAGCCACACCCTGGTGGCTCCCTCAGAATGGGATGCGCTGTCTCCTGGCCATGCTCGCCACCCTGGGCGGCTTCCTGGCCCTGCTGCTGGGCCTCGCCATCCTCCTGCTGCCTCTGCTGGCCACTGAACTGAGCCGCCCACGCGACTCGGTGTGGGGCGCAGTGGTGCTGCTGCTGGGGCTGGTGCTCGTGACCACGGCCGATCGCCTCAGCGGGGCCCCGATGCTCGGGGTGTTGTGCGGTGGGCTGCTGATCGGCCGCCTCGGCATGGAGGTGAGTCAAGCTCGTTGGCGGCTGCTTAGCGAAGGAGAACAGTTGCGGTTGTGGTCGAAGGAGCGCTGGCAGACCAGCCTCAGCCAGGCCAGTGCCGCTCTGGGGCAGCTCCTGACCCAGGTGGGCCAGGCCAGCGCCGGGCTCAGCAGTTGGCTGACCGAGCGGCGCCAGAGCCGCCAGGCATCCACCAAGCGCTGGGTGCGGCCCGAACCCGATCAGACGCCGGAATCCGCAGTGAGGGAGCAGCTCTCCGCCGAGACCGTGGAGACCGCTGCGAGGGAAACCGCTGCAGTGGAGACCGCTGCTGGGGAAACCATTGCCGTGGAAACCGTTGCCGTGGAAAACATGGCAAGCCTTGAACGGTCTGCACATCCCGCCGTATCAGAGCCCCCTCCAACGGAGGCGCCGAGTCTGTCCGGCGATCCCGGCGCCCTGAAGGAGGGCAGTGGGCAGCACAAGTCGGTCGAGATCCCGGCCGAGGCAGGCCCCATCGCTGCTGTCCCGCAGGGGGATGCGCCGGCGGCCCACCCCTCCGAGCCGGCTGTGGTGCAACCAGCTGTGATCGAAGTGCGCTCGTTCGACGAGATCGATGACCTGATCGAGTCAGCTCCGGCCCATGAGCCTGAGTTCGGCAAAGCTGAACCCGGTGCCGAGCCTGCCGCCAGAGCGGCAGCCACCGCCACGCCCCCTGAGCAGCCCCACAGCGAGGCGGGATAATCGCCCCTTGTCGCCCCGGCGCCTTGACCGCCAGCTCCGCGCCTGTCTCCTACAAAGACACGCTCAACCTGCTGCAGACGCCCTTTTCGATGCGGGCCAACGCCAAGGTGCGCGAGCCGGAGATCCAGGCGTTCTGGGCTGAGCAAGAGCTCTACGAGCGGCTGAGCCGGCACAACCCGGGCGAGACCTTCACCCTGCACGACGGGCCGCCCTATGCCAACGGGGCCCTGCACGTGGGCCACGCCCTCAACAAGATCCTCAAGGACATCATCAACAAGACGGCCCTGCTGCAGGGCAGAAAGGCGCGCTTCGTGCCGGGCTGGGACTGTCACGGCCTGCCGATCGAGCTGAAGGTGCTGCAGGGCCTCAGCAGCAGCGAGCGGGCCGAACTCACCCCGATCAGCCTGCGCCGGAAAGCCCACGCCTACGCGTTGGAGCAGGTGGATGGCCAGAAGCAGGGCTTCCAGCGCTGGGGCATCTGGGCCGACTGGGATCAGCCCTACCTCACCCTCCAGAAGAGCTACGAGGCCTCGCAGATCGGCGTGTTCGGCGCCATGGTGCTGGCCGGGCACATCTACCGGGGCCTCAAACCGGTGCACTGGAGTCCCAGCTCCCGCACGGCCCTGGCCGAAGCCGAGCTCGAATACCCCGACGGCCACACCTCCCCCAGCCTCTACGTGGCCTTCCCGGCGGTGGAGTTGCCGCAAGCGCTGGCAACCAAGCTTGCTGCCGCCGGCCTGAGCCCGGAGGCCGCCACCGCCGCCGGTGGCCTGGCGGTGGCGATCTGGACCACCACCCCCTGGACCCTGCCCGCCAACCTGGCGGTGTCGGTGAATGAAAGGCTCGACTACACCATCTGCGCCGCAGCTCCCCGCGGCGAGACAGCCGCGCCAGCCGCCAGCCACCTGGTGGTGGCCACCGAGCTGCGCAAAAGCCTGGAAACCAGCCTCGGGCTCACGCTGACCCCGCTGCTGCAGGTGAAGGGCGCTGATCTGGAGGGGATCGTGTACCGCCACCCGCTGCTGGAGCGCACCAGCCCGGTGGTGATCGGCGGCGACTACATCACCACAGAAGCCGGCACGGGCCTGGTGCACACCGCCCCGGGCCACGGCGTGGACGACTTCAACACCGGCAAAAAGTACGGCCTGCCCGTGCTCTGCCCGGTGGATGAGGCCGGCACCCTCACCGCCGAGGCGGGGCCGTTCGCCGGCACCAACGTGCTCAAGGACGCCAACCCGACCATCCTCGAAGCCCTGGAGGCCACCGGGCTTCTTCTGAAACAGGAGCGCTACGAGCACCGCTATCCCTACGACTGGCGCACCAAGAAACCCACGATCTTCCGCGCCACCGAGCAGTGGTTCGCCTCGGTGGAGGGTTTCCGCGGCGCTGCGCTGGAGGCGATCGCGGCGGTGGAGTGGCTGCCGGCCAGCGGCCGCAACCGCATCGAGGCGATGGTGGGCGAGCGGGGCGACTGGTGCATCAGCCGCCAGCGCACCTGGGGCGTGCCGATCCCAGTTTTTTACCACCGCGAAACCGGTGAGGTGCTGCTCAACGAGGCCACCCTCGATCACATCCAGGCCCTGATCGCCGAGCACGGCGCCGACGTGTGGTGGCAGCGCGATGAAGCGGGCCTGCTGCCCGAGCCCTATGCCGCCGAGGCGGCCCAGTGGCGCAAGGGCACCGACACGATGGACGTGTGGTTCGACTCCGGCTCCTCCTGGGCAGGCGTGCTGCAGGGGCGGGGCCTGCAGTTTCCCGCCGATCTGTATTTGGAGGGAAGCGACCAGCACCGCGGCTGGTTCCAGAGCAGCCTGCTCACCTCGGTGGCCGTCAACGGCCACGCTCCCTACAAGCGGGTGCTCACCCACGGCTTCACCCTCGATGAGAAGGGCCGCAAGATGAGCAAGTCCCTCGGCAACGTGGTGGATCCAGCGGTGCTGGTGGAGGGCGGCAAGAACGAGAAACAGGAGCCCGCCTACGGCGCCGACGTGCTGCGGCTGTGGGTGAGCTCGGTGGACTACTCCGCCGATGTGCCTCTCGGGCCCGGCATCGTGAAACAGCTGGCCGACGTGTACCGCAAGGTGCGCAACACGGCCCGCTACCTGCTGGGGAACCTGCACGATTTCGATCCGCGCCCCCAGAGCGATGGTGGCGACGCCGTGGCCTACGCCGAACTGCCACTGCTGGATCAGTGGATGCTGCAGCGCACGGCCGGCCTGATCGACAGCGTGAGCGGCGACTTCGAGCGTTTCGAGTTCTACCGCTTCTTCCAGGCCCTGCAGAACTTCTGCGTGGTGGATCTGTCGAACGTCTACCTCGATATCGCCAAGGACCGCCTGTACGTGAGTGGCGCGGGGGAGTTCCGCCGCCGCAGCTGCCAGACCGTGCTGAGCCTGGTGGTGGAGCGCCTGGCCGGCCTGATCGCACCGGTGCTCTGCCACATGGCCGAAGACATCTGGCAGAACCTGCCCTACCCCGTGGCTGAAACCTCAGTATTCGAGAGGGGCTGGCCCACGGCACCAGCCGAGTGGCGTCAGCCGGGACTGGAAACGCCGATGGCCACGATCCTTGAGCTGCGGGCACTGGTGAACCGCCAGCTGGAAAGCTGCCGCGCCGGCGGCCAGCTGGGCGCCTCTCTGGAAGCCCAGGTGCAGCTGGAACCGGGCGAGGGCAGCGATGCCACCGCCGAGGCACTGCAATGGCTGGCCGTCAGCCCCCATCCCGCAGTCGACAACCTGGCCGACTGGCTGCTGGTGTCGGCCCTACAGATCGGCGGCGAGGCGCCGGCTGAGGTGCTGGCTGAAGCGAGCGAGAGCGGCATCACGGTGCGGATCGCCCGGGCCGCAGGTCAGAAGTGTGAGCGCTGCTGGCACTACGAAACCGACATCGGCCAGCACAGCGACCACCCCACGCTCTGTGGCCGCTGCGTGGCGGTGCTGGGCAGTGCACGGCGCTGAACAGGCTGATCGCTGGCCCCCGCAAACCATGGCCTCACGATCAGACGCCACCGAGCTGATCAGCCAGCTGCAGCTGCTGCCCCATCCGGAGGGTGGCCACTACCGAGAGACCTACCGCTCCAAGCTGCAGGTGGAGACTCCGCGGGGCAGACGGGCGGCGAGCACGGCGATCCTGTTTCTGCTGGCGGCTGGGGAGCGCTCCCGCTGGCACCGCATCGCCTCTGACGAGGCCTGGCATCACCATGGCGGCCACGGCCTGGCGATCTACGAACTATCTCCCCGGGGCCGCGGCCGGCGTATTCAGCTGGGGCTCAACCTGGCGGCGGGAGAGCGGCCCCAGCATGTGGTGCCAGCCGGAAGCTGGTTTGCAGCCGAGCCCCTTGCAGACAGCGGCTGGAGTCTGGTGAGCTGCACGGTGGCCCCAGGCTTCGACTTCGCCGATTTCGAGCTGGCCCAACCCCACGATCTGGCTCCCTTCGCCAGCAGCCTGACCGAGCTCTGTGGCCACTGGCCACGGTTTCTGGGGGAGGGCTGAGCCAGGCCGCTACAGCCAGGCAGCCGGCTCAAGAAACAGCTCCGGCTCCGCCGGCCCGGCCAGCACCTGCTCTACCACCGGATTGAGCGGACCCAGCAGCAGCTCGGCAGTTTCAATGTTCAGGCTGGCGCCCAACACGGGCTGGTCGGGATCAAAGGCGGTGGGATGGGTGGTGCTGCTGGAGAAGCCCCGAAAGATCAGCAACTCGAAAGACTCTGGCGCCTGGCCATCAATCTCCACCTGCCCCCGCAGCCTCAGCACCCGGTCGGGCCGATCGCGACTGAGGGTTTCAAACCGACCGATCCATCCCGGATCCGCCATGGCCGATCCTCCGCTCAGAACTCTCCAGCTACCCGACCCTGGCGTGGCAGCCGCACCAGCAGCCACTGCAGCAGGCCCACCACGAAAGCCACCAGACCCACGTAGCCAATGAAGGCCGCCACCGCGGGTGTCCACTCGCCACCAAAGACGAAATCGAACACCCGCTCCACCCCCGCATGCAGTCCTTGGGGGGGGCGCAGCCAAACGGAGCAGCGGGCCTGGGCCATGGCTGCCTGATTGATGCACCCGAGGGCCGTGGCACTGAACAGCGCTCCAACAAGGCCCCACACGCTCACAGCCCAGCGCCAGATGCGCAGGGTGAGGGGCAGCGGCCGCCAGGGGGGCAGATCGGCAAGCTCCTCGTTGAGATCCACCCAGAACCACAGGCTCACCACCACCAGCAGCTGGGCCACTGGCGAAAGCACAAATCCCAGGGGGCGTTGATCGGTGAGCAGCAGCGTGGTGATCAGCAGCAGGCTGGCCACCTTCCAGTAGATGCCCAGAAGCCGCACCAGCGCACCTTCGCGCCGCACCGCCGCCCACACCAGCAACACGAGTGGCAGGCCCACTGTGAACAGCACTGCCAGCCTGTAGTCGAGCCACACCAGGGAGCGGTACAGCGGATCCGGCACGGCAACGGTTCGGTAAGGCGCCATTATCGGCGCCCCCCTGGCGGCGATAGGGTCCCGCCATGTCTGCCTTCCAACTGCCGCGCTGGCTGAAGCACCGCTGGCCCCAGCGCCCCGCTCAGGCCTGGTGCCGTACGGCGCTGGCCACCGACCCATCACTGCAGCAGGCAGTCGACGCGATCGTGGCCCAGCTGCGCGGCGCTGAAGGCGCCGACCTGGCCCTGGTGTTCGCCTCGGCCAGCTACGCCAGCGACCTGCCGCGGCTGCTGCCGCTGCTGCGCCAGAAGCTGCGGGCGAAGCACTGGCTGGGCTGCCTGGGTGGTGGCGTGGTGGGCACCGGCAGCGATGGCATCCCCCACGAACTGGAGCAGGAGCCGGGCCTGAGCGTGACGCTCCTGCGCCTGCCGGGGGCAAGGCTCCAGCCTTTCGCGATCGACTCGGCCAACCTGCCCGACCTGGACGGGCCGGCGGAGCCCTGGTTATCCCTGCTGCAGAGTTCCCCCTCAGCCACGGAACCCTCCCCTGAGCAGAGCACCAGCCCGTTGGCCCCTGCCGCTGGCTCGATGCTGCTGCTCCTCGATCCCACCTGCCCGGCCATCAACGACCTGATCAGCGGTCTCGACTACGCCTGCCCCGGCGCCGTGAAGGTGGGTGGCATCGCTGGCCAGCACAGTGCCGCCCACGGCTCGCTGCTGTTCGAGGATGGGGTCCGTCGCGGAGCCATCGGCTGCCTGATCGACGGAGACTGGGCGCTCGATCCCGTGGTGGCCCAGGGGTGTCGCCCGATCGGCCCCGTGCTGGAGGTGGAGCAGGTCCAGCGCAACGTGGTGCTCGAGGTGAGCGAAGGAGGCCGGCGCCGTCACAGTCCGGTGGCCGCCCTGCAGACCATCCTCAGCCAACTGAGTGCCGCGGAGCGGGAGCTGGTGAAGCATTCGCTGTTTCTCGGAGTTGGGCGCAGCAGCTTCCGGCTGGAAGGCGATGGCGAAGCCGAGGCGCCGGCCTTTCTCGTGCGCAACCTGATCGGCGTTGACCCCCGTAACGGCGCCGTGGCTGTGGCTGAACGCATGCGGGTGGGCCAGCAGGTGCAGTTCCAGCTGCGCGACGGGGAGGCCTCACGCCAGGAGCTGCGCCAGCTGTTGCAGCGCCAGCAGGGCCGTTCCAGCACACCGCTGGCCCTGCTGCTGTTTGCCTGCCTGGGTCGCGGCAAGGGGCTCTACGGCCACAGTGATGGCGACGTGAGCGTGGCGAGCGAGGTGTTCGGAGGCGTCCCCATCTCCGGGGCCTTCTGCAACGGCGAGATCGGTCCGATCGGTGGCACCACCCACCTGCATGGCTACACCGCCAGCTGGGGTGTGCTGGTGCAGCGTCCCGGCACAGCGACCCAGGGCAGCTGATGGTGCGCCAGCACGTCAATCCGCTCAGCCGCTTCTACCAGCTGCCGCGGCCCCTGCCGCCGTTGGAGGAGCTGTTTGCCGATCCCCAGCTGCCACTCCACATCGACATCGGCTGCGCCCGCGGTCGCTTCCTGTTGGCCCTGGCCCAACAGCAACCGGACTGGAACCACCTGGGTCTGGAGATCCGCCGCCCCCTGGTGGCCGCGGCGGAAGCCGAGCGCCAGGAGCTGGAGCTCACCAATCTCCACTTCCTGTTCGCCAACGCCAACGTGAGCCTGCCGGGCTGGTTGGGCCAGCTGGCCGCCGGGCGGCTGGCCCGGGTCACCATCCAGTTCCCCGACCCCTGGTTCAAGAAGAAGCACCACAAGCGTCGGGTGCTGCAGCCTGAACTGCTGGAGGCCCTGGCCGGAGCCCTGCCCCAAGGCCATGAGCTGTTTGCTCAGAGCGATGTGCTCGAGGTGATCGAGCCGATGGTGGAACTGGTGGATGCCGACAGCCGCTTCCAGCGCCCCCCTGGCGACCCCACCCCCTGGCTGGCCGCCAGTCCGCTGCCCCTGCCCACCGAGCGTGAGCGCTACGTCATGGAGCAAGGCCTGCCGGTGTATCGGGTGCGCTGGCAACGCAGTTCGGGCAGCGGGAGCAACCGATAATTCAGACCTCTCGTTCACCTGCCCGTGAGTGCCTCCCAGCCCCCGCTGGCAGCCCAAAGCGCACCTGAACCTGGCAGTGCAGACCAGGGGCCAACTCCCTGGCTGCTGCGCTGGCAGGGGCTCCTGGCCGCCGAGCCAGCCGGACCGCTCGCCAGCCGGCTGCCGCTGATTGCCGGGGCGCTGCTCTGCGCCCTGATGGCGGGGCTGCCGCTGGTGAGCCGCGGCGGCCTCAGCCTGCTGATCGCCGCCAGCGGGCTGCTCTGGCTGCTGTGGGCCCTCAGCTCCAGCCCGGCGGGCCTGCAGCCGATCCACCGCTGGATGCTGGCCATCCTCGCGATCGCCCTGGTGGCCACTGGCTTTTCCCCGGTGCCAGCCGCCGCCGCCAAGGGTCTGCTCAAGTTGCTCAGCTATCTGGGGGTCTACGCCCTGATGCGCCAGCTGCTGGCGAGTGCCCCGCAGTGGTGGGATCGGATCGTGGCCGCCCTGTTGGCCGGTGAACTGATCACCAGCGTGATCGGCCTGCGCCAGCTCTATGGCGATAGCTCGGAGCTGGCTCGCTGGGCCGATCCGAACTCCGTGGCCGATGGCACGGTGCGGATCTACTCCACGCTTGAGAACCCCAACCTCCTGGCCGGTTACCTGCTCGTGGTGCTGCCATTGGCGCTGGCAGCGGTGCTGCGCTGGCGCCAACCGGCCCGGCGGTTGTTTGCACTTTCAGCCCTGATGCTGGGGCTTGCAGCCCTCGTGCTCACCTACAGCCGCGGCGCCTGGATGGGGCTGGTGGCTGCCGCGGCCGTGGTGGGTCTGCTGCTGGCCCTGCGGCTCACCCGCCGCTGGCCGCCGCTGTGGCGCCGACTGGTGCCGCTGCTGCTGCTGGCGGGTGGTGCAGCCCTGCTGGCGGTGCTGGTATGGCAGGTGGAGCCGCTGCGGGTGCGGGTGCTGAGCCTGCTGGCCGGCCGGGGCGACAGCTCCAACAACTTCCGCATCAACGTGTGGCTGGCCACCCTCGACATGATCCAGGCACGTCCGTGGATCGGGATCGGTCCGGGCAACGATGCCTTCAACCAGATCTATCCCCTCTACCAGCAGCCCAAGTTCAATGCGTTGAGCGCCTACTCGATTCCCCTGGAGCTGGCGGTGGAGGCCGGCATCCCGGGCCTGCTGGCTGGCATCGGCCTGGTGTGGAGCACGCTGGTCAGGGCCCTGGGGCAGTGGCGCGCTGGCGGCACCGCAGCCCTGCCGGCCCTGGCCACGATGGCCATCGTGGTGGCCCTGGGAGTTCAGGGCCTCACCGACACCATTTTCTTCCGGCCGGAGGTGCAGCTGATCGGCTGGTTTGCTGTGGCCAGTGTGGCCGCACCCAGCCGTGGCTGACGACCCGATGACCACCGGACTGCCCCCGGGAGAGCGGATGGCCGGTGGCCTGATCGCGGGCTTTGATGCCGGCCAGACCCACACCACCTGCCGCCTGGCCTTCGCCGGCAGCGGTGCCGTTCTGGCCCAGGGCGTGGGGCCAGGAGTGACCCATCTGGCTGCGCCTGCGGCCGCAGAGCGGTTCGAAGCCGCCCTGCGGAGCAGTCTGCACGCCGCCCTGGAGCAGCTGGATCCAGCGGCACCACCGCTCGCGGCAGCCGCCGTGGGTGCCAGCGGCATCGAGCTGGGCAGCAGCAGCGAACAGCGCGGGCGACTGATCACAGCCAAGGCGCTGGCTCTGCCTGATGACCGGCTGTGGGTAGGCGGTGATGAACGGACAGCCCTGCGCGGGGCGATGGGCCACCAACGCGGCGGCATCCTGGTGATCAGCGGCACCGGGATGATTGCGGTGGGCCGCAACGCCGCGGGCCTAGAACATCGCTGCGGGGGCTGGGGATGGCTGGTCGATCAGGCCGGGTCGGCCTGCGACATCGGCCGGGATGGACTGTCTCTGAGCCTGGCGATGGCCGATGGCCGGGAGCCCGCGACGGGCCTGCAGGCCAGGATCTGGCAGGCACTGGGCCTGGACGTGACCGACCCGCAGGCCTCCCAGGCGATCAAGGCCCGCGTGGTCGACCCGGGCTTCGGGGCTGCGGGCTTTGCCGCGCTGGCCCCCGTGGTGTCAGCAGCAGCCAGCGACGGTGATGCCCAGGCCTTCGCAATCCTGGCGCGATCCGCCGAGACCCTGGCCCAGATGGTGAAAGCCATCTCCTGCCACCTGGGCCTGGAGGCGCCACCGGTGTGGCTGGCGGGTGGAGCGCTGGAGCACCTGCATCCGCTGCGCCACGCCTTCGAGCAGGCCCTCACCCGGCACTGCCCGCGTGCAACGATCGCCCCTCCGGCTGGTGATGCCTGCGATGGTGCCCTGGCACTGGCCAGAGGCCTGGCGATCACCTAGGGCGATGGCTTCAGGCGGCGTTGAGGCAGCGGTCAGCCTCGCGGGCCAGATGTTCGGCCCAGTGCTGCACCGCAGCCGCGTCGGCCGCCTCCACCATCACGCGCAGCAGGGGCTCGGTGCCGCTGGCACGCACCAGCACCCGGCCTGAGCCGGCCATCGCCGCCTCGGCCTGCTCCACCGCCTGCCGCAGCGGATCGCACTGCTGCCATTGGGTGCGGCGCTGCCGGTCGGGCACGGTCACATTCACCAGGATCTGGGGATAGGCGCTGAAGCTGCCATCCAGCCACTCCGCCAGGCTCTGGCCCCGCCCCGCTAGCAGCGCAGCCACCTGAAGTGCCGTGAGCAGCCCGTCGCCACTCATGCCATGGCGGGCCGAGAGGATGTGCCCCGACTGCTCACCACCCAGACCCGCCCCCAGCTCCTCCATGGCGGCGTGTACGTACTGGTCGCCCACGGGCGTGCGTTCCAGCACACCTCCGCAGCCTTGCCAGGCCTTCTCGAAGCCGAGGTTGCTCATCACCGTGGCCACGATCCGGTTGCCGGGCAGCGCCCCCTCAGCCATCAGGGCCTGACCCCAGAGATAAAGGATCTGATCACCATCCACCACGCGGCCGCGGCCATCCACCGCCAGCATCCTGTCGGCATCGCCATCGAAGGCGAACCCCATGGCGGCGCCCCGCTCCAGCACCGCCTGGCAGAGGGGTTCGAGGTGGGTGCTGCCGCAGCCCACGTTGATGCGACTGCCATCCGGCTGCCCGTGCAACACGGTGAGTTCAGCCCCCAGGGCGCTAAACACCTCCTCCCCGCAGGCCGTAGCCGAGCCATGGCAGAGGTCCAGCACGATGCCGCAGCCATCAAGGCGCTGGCCGGCGGTGCTGGCAATCAGGCCCTGGCGGTAATCGGCGAGCAAGTCGGTGCGATCGAGCAACCGACCATCGCCACGAAACCCATCCAGAGCAGCGGCCCCCCCATTCCCCGCATTCAGGCCGGCCTCGATGCGCTGCTGCTGCTCACGGCTGAGCTTGGCGCCTGAGGCGCTGAACACCTTGATGCCGTTGTCGTGGGGAGGGTTGTGACTGGCCGACACCATCAGGCCGCCGGCGGCACCATGGCGACGAATGGCCCCGGGCACTGCCGGCGTGGGGCACAGGCCCAGATGCCACACGTCCCGGCCCGCAGCCGTGAGACCGGCAGTGAGCGCCGCCACCAGCATCGGGCCGCTGTTGCGGGAATCCATGCCGATCAGCACCGGCCCCTCGGGCGGCAGCACCACGCCGGCCCAGTAGCCCAGTTGCAGGGCCAGATCCGGTCCGAGCTGGCTGCCAACACGGCCGCGAATGCCGTCTGTGCCGAAGGCCAGCTGGGCCATGGAACCCCAAACAAGACGTGAGCCTACGCGGACCAGAATGCAACCTTCTCTCGCTCTGCCGATGGCGCGCCTGGCCTCGCTGCTCGCCATCACCTGCATCGGCAGCGCCGCGGCGCTGCTGGCTGGCCGCAGCACCCTGGCCCTGCTGCCCGGACCCGATCCCAGCACCCCGACCGGTCAGCTGAGCCTGATGCAGCGCTGGGCCCCGGATCCGGCGCTGCGGCGGGAAGCCAGCCTGCTGCTGGCTGCACGGACAGGTGATGCCCCCCTGCTTCAGCACCGCCTGCTGCGCGCCCAGGGCTGGGGCACCGATCCCCTGGCCGCCCTGGTGCTCAAGCGCGATGCCCAGTCCGTCAGCGCCCTGGGCGAGCCGCTGGCGGCCGAGCAGCTGTGGCAGCAGCTCCAGCGGCGCTTCCCGACCGTGCCAGCCGCCGCCGACGGCCTGTATGCACTCGGCCAGCGCCAGCCCGTATTGCACCAGCGGTTACTCCAGCGGTTCCCCGCCCATCCGGCGGCCCTGGCGGCAGCCCAGGAGGCTCCGGATCCCAGCGCCGCCCTGCATCTGGCCCGCTGGGGGGCGCGCTGGCCGGGAGCTGAAGAGCGGATGCGTCGGCGCTGCCAGACCAACAAGCCACCGCTGCAAGCCCGGGAACGCGACCTGCTGG
>JBILDP010000099.1:0-7780 GCA_044352535.1 Prochlorococcaceae cyanobacterium | reverse complement strand
GAGCAGGTGAGCTGCCCACGCCTGCAGCAGCAGATCAGCGCTGTTGTCGCTGGTGAGGCTTCGCTCTGGAGCATCAGCGTGGCCGATGCGCAGGGCCGTCTGCTGGCCGATCTCAACGGCCTTCGCCCGCGTGTGCCGGCGTCCAACCAGAAGCTGGTGAGCACGGCCTTCGCCCTGGATCGGCTCGGTCCCGACTATCGCCTGCGCACCAGGCTCTGGCGCCTCAGCGATAACACCCTGCGTCTCACCGGCGAAGGAGATCCCGACCTGGCGCTGCCCCAGCTCCAGCGGTTCGCCAGGCTGGCGCTCGCCTCTGCCGACGCCAATGGCGCTGCTCCCCCGCTGGTGAGGTTGGAGCTGGCAGAAGAGCCTCGTCAGGCCTGGTGGCCGACGGGCTGGAATCCAGACGATCGCTACTACGCCTACGGCGCGCCGATCACCCGGCTGGCGGTGACCAGCAACGCCATCCACGACGCCGTGCTCAACCCGCCGTCGCGGCTTCAGGCCCTGCTGCAGAAAAGCCTGGGTCAGCAGGGCGCCAAGGCCCAGCTGGATCTCGTTTCAGCCCAGACTCCGCTGCCGACCGGAGCTGTGCTGTTGCACGAGGAGCCCTCAACATCGATGCATGGGCTGCTCAGCCTGGCCAACAACGACAGCCACAACTTCACAGCCGAGGTGCTGATGCGACAGGCGGCGGAGAGCTGGAATCTCACCGAAGCCCAGCAGCGCACCTGGCAATGGCTGGTCGAGCAGGGACTGCCGCTGCAGGGCGTGCGGATTGCCGATGGCAGCGGGCTCGACCGCAGCAATCGGCTGACCAGCCGTTTCCTGTCGGCCCTGCTGCTGCGTATGGACCAGCATCCCTATGGCCGCACCTATCTGGCCTCCATGGCCATCGCCGGCCAGCGAGGCACCCTGCGCACCCTCTATGCGGGTGGTCCTTTACAGGGACGCTTCTACGGCAAGACCGGCACCCTGCGCGGGGTGCGCTCGATCAGTGGTGTGCTGCTCACCAATGATGGCCCCCGCTACGTGAGCGCCATCAGCAACGGTGGCGGCAGTCCAAACACCACGATCGGCCAGGTGCTCCGCCAGGTGCAGAACACCAGCCTCTGCCCGTCCCTTTGATGCAGTCGCTTTGATGCAGTCGCTTTGATGCAGTCGATTGAATCCAGCCAATCGCCGTCACGCCAGCTGGCGTGACTAGCTGGCGTGACGGCGGAGAGCCTCAGCCATCTTGCGCCGCTTGCTCACCGGCCTGGTACCGCTGGCCTGGGGCGCGGGGGACGTAGCAGGACTGTTGTCGACAACCTGGAGTTTGACCAACTCCTGGCGGCCGGCCATCACCACCTGTCCCATCTCCTTGAGACGGCTTTCAAGCTCTCCAAGCACCTGTTCGGCATAGCGGTTGGCTCCCTCGCTGATCGCATTGGCCTCCTGGCGGTTGCGGGCCATCAGCTGGTCGCACTGCTGTTGGGTCTGCTGGCGGAACTGCAGGGCATCGTTGTGGAGCCGCTCGGCCTCAGCCTGGCCCTCCCGTTGCACCCGCAGCCCCTCCTGGCGGATCTGTTCAAGCTCGGCCATCGCCTGCTGGCGGTTTCGGTCGTGCTGCTCCATGAGCTGGCGGTTGCGTTCGGCCGCCTCCTGCTCCAACTGCTGGCGCCGGGCCGCAAACTGCTGCTCCATCTGCACCAGACGGCTCTGGTGTTCCTGTTCGGCCTGGGCTGCCTGCTGCCGCGCCTGCTGGAGCATCTGATCGCATTGCTGGCGGGCCTGTTCACGCCACTCAGCCACCTGGCGCTCAGCCTCCTGGCGCACCGACTGACTGGCGATCAGCTGCTCCCGTTCGCGGCGACCGTTGGCCACGATCTCATCGGCTTTCTGGCGGGCCTGGGTGATGAATTCTTCCTTCTGCCGCAGCAGCTCAGCCGCCAGCTCAAATTCCCGGGGCAGGCTCTCGCGCAGAGCGTCAATCACCTCCACGGCGTCCTGCTCGTTCACCAGCCGCCCCCCGCTGAAGGGGATGCGGTTGCCCTCCAGCACGATCTCCTCGAGTTGATCGAGCTGATCGAGCACGGAGATGGTGGCCTCAGCCATGGCTGCTTCCGGAGGGGGATGACCGATTAAATAGCGTCCCAAGCTCCCGTGCCACTCCCTCAGGCACCAGATGGCTCACGTCGCCTCCGAACCGGGCCACCTCCTTGACCACCGAGCTGCTCAGAAAGCTGTGCTGCACGGCCGTGGCAAGGAACAGGGTCTCTACCGCCGGAGCCAGGCTGTGGTTGGTGTGGGCGATCTGCAGCTCGAATTCAAAATCGCTCAGTGCCCGCAGACCCCGCAGGATCACACCTGCGCCGCAGTGTCGGGCGTAGTCCACGGTGAGTCCATCGAAGCTGCCCACCTCCACTCCGTTCAGGTGCTGCGTGGCCGTGCGGATCTGCTCCAACCGCTGCTCCAGGCTGAAGGCCGGGCTCTTACTGGGGTTCTGCAGCACCGCCACGATCACGCCATCAAACAGGCGACTGGCCCGCTCGATCAGGTCGAGGTGGCCGAGGGTGAGCGGGTCGAAGCTGCCGGGGTAGAGGGCGCGCATCATCCCAGCCTATGGGCGCCCTTGGACCGATCCAACCGGCCTCGGCAGGTCAACTCCACCTGTGGCCGTTTCTAGAGTTGTGGCAGTTGTCGGCGCCTGCGCGCCCCCCTGCCCATGGCGCTCAACGCTGAAGCCAAGAAGACCCTGCTGCGCAAGATCCCCCACGGTCTGTTCATCTGCGGGGTGGCCGAGGGCAACGACGTCAACGGCTTCACCGCCAGCTGGGTGACCCAGGGCAGCTTCGAGCCGCCCCTGGTGGTGATGGCGGTGCGGGCCGACAGCACCAGCAACGGCATGATCCAGCGCACCGGCAAGTTCAGCCTCAACGTGCTCAAGGCTGACCAGAAGGACATGGCTGCCGTGTTCTTCAAGCCCCAGCAGGCCGTGGGAGGCCGCTTCGACGCCGCCCCCTTCACATTGGGCGAGCTGGGTCTGCCAATCCTCACCGACGCCATCGGCGCGGTGGAGTGTGAAGTGGTGGGCCAGGTCGCCCATGGCGACCACACCGTGTTTGTGGGTGAAGTGAAGAGCGCCACCCTGCACGCCGACGGCCCTGCCCTGGAGCTCGCCGGTACCGGCTGGCAATACGGCGGTTGAGCCAGCCCCTGCTGCAACAACCGGATCGCCTCAAGGCCCGGCTCCAGGAGGTTCCCTCCGAGCCGGGCTGCTATCTGATGCGCGACGCCGAGGATCGCATCCTCTACATCGGCAAGGCCAAGGTGCTGCGCAACCGGGTGCGCAGCTACTTCCAGAGCGGCAGCGGCCATGGCCACAGCCCCCGCATCCGGCTGATGGTGCGGCAGGTGTGCGAGATCGAGTTCATCGTGACCGACAGCGAGGCCGAAGCGCTGGCGCTTGAGGCCAACCTGATCAAGCAGAACCAGCCGCACTTCAACGTGCTGCTCAAAGACGACAAGAAATATCCCTACCTCTGCATCACCTGGAGCGAGACCTATCCGCGCATCTTCATCACCAGAAAGCGCCGCTTCCGCTCCCCCCTGGATCGCTTCTACGGGCCCTACGTGGACGTGGGCCTGCTGCGGCGCACCCTGGCCCTGGTGAAGCGGGTGTTTCCGCTGCGTCAGCGACCCCAGCCCCTCTACCGGGAGCGCACCTGCCTCAACTACGACATCGGCCGCTGTCCAGGGGTGTGCCAGGAAAAGATCAGCTCGGATGACTACCACCGCACCCTGCGCCAGGTAGCGATGGTGTTCCAGGGGCGCAACGAGGAGCTGCTGCAGCTCCTGCAGGAGCAGATGGAGCGCTATGCCGAGCGACTGGATTTCGAGAGCGCTGCCCGCGTGCGCGACCAGATCCAGGGCCTCGACACCCTCACCGCCGACCAGAAGATGAGTCTCGGCGACAGTTCTGTGAGCCGCGATGTGATCGCTCTGGCGGCCGACGGGCGGGTGGCGGCGGTGCAGCTGTTCCAGATGCGCGCCGGCAAGCTGGTGGGCCGGCTGGGCTACACGGCTGATGCTGAGGGAACCCCAGTTGCGGAGGAGGGAGCTGGTGGTGAGTTGCCCCCTTCGCCCCTGCGGCGCGAGGCCCTGGGTCGGATCCTGCAGACGGTGATCGAGGAGCACTACAGCCAGGTGGAGGGGGTGGAGATCCCGCCGGAGCTGCTGGTGCAGCATCCCCTGCCCCAGCAGACCCTGATCGAGGACTGGCTGAGCGAACTGCGGGGCCGCAGGGTGAAGCTGGCGGTGCCTCAGCGCCAGCAGAAGGCCGACCTCGTGGAGCTGGTGGTGCGTAACGCCAACTACGAACTGCAGCGAGCCCAGCGGGCCAGCGAGCAGAACCTGCTCGCCACCGAGGATCTGGCCCAGTTGCTGGAGTTGCCCAGCCCGCCGCGTCGAATCGAGGGTTACGACATCAGTCACATCCAGGGCAGCGATGCCGTGGCCTCCCAGGTGGTGTTCATCGACGGGCTGCCGGCCAAGCAGCACTACCGCAAGTACAAGATCCGCAGCAGCTCGGTGCGGGCTGGCCACTCCGACGACTTCATGAGCATGGCGGAGGTGATCCGCCGCCGCTTCCGCCGCTGGGCCCAGGCCAAGGCCGAAGGGGCTGATCTGCGCGAGCTGCGCCGGGAGGCGGGCGGTGCCCTGCACACCGGCGGGCTCAACGACTGGCCCGACGTGGTGATGATCGATGGCGGCAAGGGCCAGCTCTCGGCGGTGATGGAAGCCCTGCGTGAGCTCAACCTCGATCAGGAGCTGGTGGTGTGCTCCCTGGCCAAGCAGCGTGAAGAGGTGTTCGTGCCTGGCGCGAAGGAGCCGCTGGAGAGTGAGGCCGACCAGCTGGGGTTGCAGCTGCTGCGCCGCCTGCGCGATGAGGCCCACCGCTTCGCCGTGAGTTTCCACCGCCAGCAGCGCGGCGAACGCATGACACGCTCCCGCCTCTCCGATATCCCTGGTCTGGGCCCGAAGCGGATCAAGGAACTGCTGGCCCACTTCCGCTCGATCGACGCCATCCAGCTGGCGAGCGTCGACACCCTGGCGGCGGCACCCGGGATGGGTCCGGCCCTGGCCAGACAGGTGTGGCTGTATTTCCATCCCACAGGCCTGACCGACGGGGATCCTGAACAGCCATTGGCGGCGGCGCGGCAGGATGCGGCAGAACCTGTGCCGATGGAGCTGGCCAGTTGAGGCTGCTGCTGCGCGAGTTGTTGTGCTGCGGTCTGATGGTGGCGGCACTGATGGGCATCTGGTTGACCCCGCCGTGGCCCCCAGGGCTCTGGCTGGGGCGGGCGGAGGCAGCTCCAGGGCTGTGTGTGGGGCCAGTGTGCGGTGACGAGATCACCCGCAGTGCCAAGCACCACTGGCAGCTGCGGCTGCGGGTGATCGACCAGCAGGGACACCGCGAGCGGCTGGTGGTGGACTGCCGTAATGGCGTTCTGAGCCCCCAGGCCGGGCCGGTCGACCGGGGCTATGTCGCCGCCATGGCACGACGGGCCTGCCGTCTCTCCGGGGAAGGGTGATCCATGGCGCTTGGGTTGGCCCGCCTGACCTGCCGCCGCTGGTCTGCATGGATCATGGGCATCACCATGCTGCTCGTTCTGCTGTCTGGCCCCCAACTTGAGGCCAGCACGGTGGGAACAGCTACCGCTCCCCTGCCACTCAGCAGCGACGTCCTGGCAAGACAGTCGCCCTGGAACCGGCCCGACTCTTACCCACTCTCCCTGCAGCCGGCCCCGGGTCTCTACAGCCCGAGCGCCGAATGGTTCGCAAGACTGATTCTGCCCAGTGCCGCCGAGGCCGCCGCCACACCCGGCGACTGGGTGTGGATTGAACTGGAGCAGGCACCGCCAGAGCAGCAGGTCCAAGTCGGCAGCCGCCTGCGCCTGCGCTGGGACGACAAACCCGAACTCCGGCGGATCGTCGACGCTGTGACCGTTGACATCCGCTTCGGCGAGGGGGCCCGCCAGATGGAGGCCGCCCACAACGTGGTGCCCGGCCGTCTGAATGGCCGCAACAAGGTGGGTCCCCTGCAGTCCCTGGCCGGGTCCCGTCCGATCGATGACATGACCGTGGCCCTGGAGGGGGTGCGCGTCGACTCCGGCGGTCTGCGCATCAGCCGTCCCCCTTTGCAGATCACCGGCCGCTGGCAGGGGCTGGTGCAGCTGGTGGGGC
Organism: Prochlorococcaceae cyanobacterium; assembly: GCA_044352535.1. GTDB lineage: Bacteria > Cyanobacteriota > Cyanobacteriia > PCC-6307 > Cyanobiaceae > NIES-981. Next base: position 1,552 of record JBILDP010000099.1, on the reverse strand, counting down.
CACCGGCCGCAGCCAGCAGCCAACTCGAAGACGATCGGGTGCTGGTGCGCCATTTCAACCCGCTCAGCGGCCGTTTCGACGGAGCGGAAGAGCGCATCCGGTTTCCCCGCCTGCCGCCTGACCGGTTCGGCCGTCTGAACTTCAACCTGACCGGCTTGGTGGATTCGCCGCTCAACCAGCAGGGCTGGCAGATCCAGGGGGCGCCGGCCGGGGATGGCGTGTTCACCGTGCAAGCCCTGCAGCCGCGCCAGATCACGGCCCTCTCGCCCCAACACCAGCGACAGGGGACGGCCGCCAGCCTCAACCATCTACGCGTGGCCAACTGGAGCGCCGCCGAGAGCCAGCCCGGCAGTCTGCACAGCACGACTCTCGTGCCGGATGGGGCAGTCCCCCCTGGCTGGCAGGAGGGTGAGCGGGCCCTGCTGATCCACCTGTTCGGGGGCATCGGCGGCAGCCAGGCCGAGCCGACTCCGGCCTCGACCACCACGGGACACTTCGCATTCGGTGAGGCCGAGGTGGTGCGTGACCCCGTGAGCGGCGAGCCAAGGTTGGCGATGCGCTACCACCAGATCTACGCCAACAATCCCAACGGCATCGTGTCCGGCAGCCAGCACTGGAGCGCCTACGCCGGCAACCTGCAGCGCGGCTGGCTGGGCTCGAGGCCCTTCTCAGATGTGCTGGTGCCGATGGAGCCGCGGGTGCTCGATGCCCTGGCCCTCCAGGCCGAGATCCTGGCCGCCCGCTATCGCAGCGGCGACGGCAGCGGGGTGGCGATGGTCACCGCAGCCACCTCCTGCGTACAGGATTCCAGCCAGGCCTTGTGGATCGCGATCCAGCAGTTACGCGAGGTCCAGGTCTTCGGCGATCTCAGCGCGGGTGACCAGAAGCGGCTGGCCGGCCTGGGCACGGCCCTCGAGCGCTGGCTGACCCCCTTTGGCCGTCCCCGACCCGACTGGCGCCACAACGCCGCCCGCAGCCTCGATGGGGGCGGCGGTGGCTTTGAGAGCAGCCAGAAGCTGAGGGATGTGCTGCTCAGCTGGAACTCGATGCTGCCCCGCCGTGCCCACGACGCCATGGCCTCGGACATCCTGCGCGTGGGCCTGCCGATCTGGCTGATCCGCACCAACCAGATCCCATCAGCCGCCCCACAGCTCCTGCCGGTGGCCCCCACGTCGCTACTGGGTCACCTGCCCGTGCTCGGCACCCTGTTCAACCGGGTGCTGGCCAGCCTGCTGCCACCCTTCCAGCCAGGCGATCTGGGGCGATGCTTGCTGGTGCTGGCGGGCTACGGGGCTCTGGCACTGGGGCTGGGTTTGGCCACCGGCTTCCTCGCCCTGCCTTGGCACTGGCCACCCCTGGGGCAGGCACTACCGCGGGTGGCGGGGCTGCTGCTGCTGCCGGCCCTGGTGGAGGAACTGCTGTTCCGGGTGCTGCTGATCCCCAGTCCAAGCGAGGGCTTCCCCTGGCTGCCCCAGCTGGCCTGGAGCGCCCTCAGCCTCGGCCTGTTCGTGCTCTACCACCCTGTGGCCGGCCGGCTCTGGTACCCGCAAGC
>JBILDP010000098.1:0-7788 GCA_044352535.1 Prochlorococcaceae cyanobacterium | reverse complement strand
CGGGCGGTGCCCAGGTCGGCCAGGGTCACCTTCTCCAGGGTCATGGCCTGGTCTTCGCTCACCAGGGTGGCGCCGGTGAGGGTGGCGATGTCGGCGAGCATCGCCTTGCGCCGATCACCGAAGCCCGGCGCCTTCACCGCAGCCACCTGCAGCACGCCCCGCGTCTTGTTCACCACCAGGGTGGCCAGGGCCTCGCCCTCCACGTCTTCCGCCAGGATCAGCAGGGGCCGGCCCGCCTTGCTCACCGCCTCCAGCACGGGCACCAGGTCGGCGATTGCGCCGATCTTGCGGTCGGTGATCAGGATCAGCGGGCTTTCAAACACGCACTCGCGCCGTTCCTGGTCGGTGATGAAGTAGGGCGAGGCGTAGCCCCGATCGAAGGCCATGCCCTCGGTGATCTCCAGCTCGGTGGCCAGGGAGGTGGACTCCTCCACCGTGATCACGCCGTCGGCGCTCACCTTGGCCATGGCCTCGGCGATCATGTCGCCCACCTGGGTGTCGTTGCCGCTGCTCACGGTGGCTACCTGACGGATGGCGTCGCCCGCCACCGCCTGGGCTTGCCGGCTGATCCCCTCCACCACCTGGGCCACGGCCTTCTCCATGCCGCGACGCAGACCCAGGGGGTTGGCACCGGCGGCCACGTTGCGCAGGCCCTCGGTCACCATCGCCTGCGCCAGCACGGTGGCGGTGGTGGTGCCGTCGCCGGCCGTGTCCTTGGTTTTGCTGGCCACCTGCTGGATCAGCTTGGCGCCGAGGTTCTCGAAGGGATCCTCCAGTTCGATCTCGCGGGCGATGGTCACACCGTCGTTGACGATGTCGGGGGCGCCGAACTTCTTCTCCAGCACCACGTTGCGGCCCTTCGGACCGATGGTCACCTTCACCGCGTCGGCCAGGGCGTTAACGCCGCGCTCCAGGGCTGCGCGGGAGGCGTCGGAGAAGCTGATCAGCTTGGCCATCGTTGGGGGGATGGATGGGGCGTGCAGGGCCCCAGCGTCCCATGGGGAGTGAACTTGGCGGGTGGGGAAAGCCGAATGGCCGGCCGGCAGGGCTGCCTGGGCCAGTTGGGCTCGATAGGGTGCGGACCATGGAAGAGCTGCAGTCCGGCCCCCTGGAGAGCGCGCTCGAGACGATGCTCGACGCGGCCCTCGATCCCGCCCGCGAGGGGCTGGCCGATCCGGTGTCGGCCGCCCTGCTCGATCCCACCAGCAGCAGCAACGCCCTGGTGTTCCTGTTGATCGCCGCCACTGGCCTGGCGATGGCGCTGGTGTATGTGCCGCTGCGCCTCTACCTCACGATCACGGCCCGCAGCCGGCGGCTGCGGCTGCTGCAGCGGATCCGCCAGCTGCGCGAGGAGCTGGGCCGGCCCGTGACCAGCACCTGAATCAGCGCATCACCATGCCGCCATCCACCTGCAGCACCTGGCCGGTCATGTAGGCGGCGGCGGGATCGGCGGCCAGGAAGCGCACGGCGCTGGCCACCTCGGTCGGCTGGCCCATGCGGCCCAGGGGGATCGCCTTCAGGATCGGCTCCTTGTTGAGCTCGGCGGTCATGTCGCTCTCGATGAAACCGGGGGCCACCGCGTTGACGGTGACGCCACGGCTGGCGAATTCGGCCGCGCTGCTGCGGGTGAGGCCGATCAGGCCCGCCTTGGCGGCGCTGTAGTTGGCCTGGCCCGGATTGCCCATCAGGCCCACCACCGAGGTGATGTTGATGATGCGGCCGGCGCGGGCCTTGAGCATCGAGCGGCTCACGGCGCGGGTGCAGAGGAACACGCCGGTGAGGTTGAGGTCGAGCACGCTCTGCCAGTCGGCGGTCTTCATCCGCATCAGCAGGCCATCGCGGGTGATGCCGGCGTTGTTCACCAGCACGTCGAGGCGGCCCTCCTTCTCCAGCACCGCCTTCACCATCGCCTCCACCTGCTCCTCATCGGCCACGTTGGCCTGGTGCGCCCAGGCCTGGCCGCCGGCAGCCGTGATGTCGCTCACCACCGCGTTGGCGGCATCGGGCGAGCTGGCGAAGTTCACCACCACCGTGGCGCCGGCGGCGGCCAGCTCCCTGGCGATGGCAGCGCCGATCCCCCGGCTGGCGCCCGTGACCAGGGCGACCTGACCGGCAAGGGGGGTGGGATGGGCCATGGCGGGAGCGTGAGCAGGGCCCGATCGTATGGCTGCGGCTTCCGCCGGGATGGCTGCGGCTTCCGCCGGCCGCTCAGCTGAAGCCCAGGGCGGTGAGCACGGCGGCCGGTTCGATCGTCGGCAGCGGGGCGTTGCCCCCCAGGCCCTGCACGCCCTGGCGGGCCGGCAGGGTGGCGGCATCGCGCCCCAGGGCCACCAGCGGCAGACCCAGCAGCAGGGCCAGCTCGGTGCTCAGGGGGTCGCTGCTCAGCACCACGTCGGCGCTGGCCAGGCGGGCGGCCTGCTGGCGGGGGGATCCCGACCCCGCCCCGCCGCTGAGGGTGCGCAGGTTGGGCAGCCGCTGGGCGATGAGATCGGGCAGCTCCTGCCAGCGGGCTGCCGGCCAGTCGTTGGTGCCCCCCTGGGGGGCCAGCAGCAGCAGGGGGCCGTCACCGGCGGGCAGCTCCGCCTTGGCAGCCTCGAGATCGGCCTTGGCCAGGGGCAGGCGGAAGGCGTCGGCGTCGAGCGCGACGCCGATCGGCTGGAGGAAGGCCTGCCAGTCGGTCTGGTTGGCCCAGCCGCCGCTGGCCGGGCTCACCCGCTCGGTGGCGGAGAAGCCGGCGGCGGCGATGCGGGTGGGGATATGGCTCATGCTCAGCATCAGGTCGACCTGGCGGCCGCTGGCCCGGTTGATGCAGAGCTGGAAATCGGGCTCGCGCACAGACCCCAGCAGGTTGGCCCAGTCGGCCAGGGTGGCGCCTTCAAAGGCAAACGGGATCGTGCGGCCGACACCGGGGTGCAGGGCCCAGAGCGGTGCGGCGCCGGCGGGGCACACCACCTGTGCCTCGGCCCGCAGCTGCTCGCCCACGGCGGCTACCGCGGCGAAGGCCTGCAGCTGCCGACTGGCGTCGCCCGGAATCAGGAACAGGGCGCGCATGCGCGGCGGGGATGGGGCACTTGGGCTGATTGTATGGAGCGGATTGGTCAGGTCCTGCTCGGACCGAGCTGTTTCAGGGGGTGGCTTGTGCATTTGCTGATCGCCGCGGCCGGCAGCGGTCGCCGCATGGGAGCCGCCGGCAACAAGCTGCTGCTGGAGGTGGCCGGCCGGCCGGTGCTGGCCTGGACCCTGGAGGCCGCCCTGGCCAGCCCGGTGATCCGCTGGATCGGTGTGGTGGGCCAGCCGGTGGATGCCGAGCCGATCGCCGCGATCGTGGCCGCCGCCCAGCCTGATCGACCGGTGCAGTGGATTCTCGGCGGCGACACCCGGCAAGAGTCGGTGAGCCGGGGCCTGGCGGCCCTGCCCGCCGACGCCGACGGGGTGCTGATCCACGACGGCGCCCGCTGCCTGGTGGAGCCGGAGCTGCTGGCGCGCTGCGCCGCGGCGGTGCGGGCCGGCCAGGCCGTGATCGCCGCCACCCCCGTGACCGACACGATCAAGCAGGTGGATGGGCAGGGCACCATCACCGCCACGCCGGATCGTGCCGGGCTCTGGGCTGCCCAGACACCCCAGGGCTTCCCGGTGGAGCGGCTGCGCCAGGCCCATGCCACCGCCAGCGCCGAGGGCTGGAGCGTCACCGACGACGCGGCCCTGTTCGAGCGGCTGGGTTGGCCGGTGCAGGTGCTGCAGGCGCCGCCCTCCAACATCAAGCTCACCACCCCCTTCGACCTCACCATCGCCGCGGCGGTGCTGGCGGCGCGGGCCTCGTTGAGACCAGCCAGCTAGGTCAGCCAGTTAGACCAGCAGCTCCAGCGTGCCGGTGCTGCCATCGAGCCTGGCCCTCACCCCCAGGGGCAGGGCGGCATTGCCGGGCTCATGGCCCAGGGGCAGGCCCTCCACCACGGGAATGGCGAGATCGGCCGTGCGTTCCAGCAGCACCTCACGGGTGGTGAGCGGGCCCTCGCCGTGAGGGCTCTCGCCGCTGGCCTCGGGGTCGTCGCAGTCGCTGAACCGACCGAAGCCGATGCCGCCCAGCTGCTGCAGGGCGCCGCTGAGGCGCCAGTGGGTGAGCAGCCGATCCAGGCGGTAGGGGGCCTCGCCCACGTCTTCCAGCAGCAGGATGGCGCCGCCCAGATCGGGTAGGTGGCGGGTGCCGAGCAGGTGGGTGGCCACGGTGAGGTTGGCCACCAGCAGGGGCCCCTCAGCCCGGCCGGGCCGGCAGCCCAGGCCCTGCAGCGGCGGCAGCGGCAGGCCGAACAGCAGGTTGTGGAGGCGCTGCTGGCTCCAGTCGGGTTCGGCCGCCAGGGTGGTGAGCAGGGGACCGTGGATGGCGCCGCCGGAGCCCTGGGCCAGCTGGGCCCAGAGCAGGGAGGTCACGTCGGAGAAGCCGAGCAGCCAGCGGGGCGGCAGGGCCAGGGGCGCCTCCAGCAGCCGGGCCGAACCCCAGCCGCCGCGGAGGCAGGCCAGCAAGGCGGCGCCGCTGCGGCCGGCCTGCTCCAGATCGGCGGCGCGTTCCCGGTCGTGGCCGGCCAGGGTGCCCCAGGCCCGTTGGGCCTGATCCCCCGCCACCACCTCCAGCCCCCAGCCCTCGAGCACGGTGATGCCGGCCTGCAGCCGGGCCAGCGCCTCCGGGCCTTGCAGGGCGGAGCTGGCGGCCACCAGGGCCACCCGATCGCCGCTGCGCAGCGGCGGCGGCAAGGCAACGGGCGGGGCGGTGGGGGTCATCGGCCGATGCCCAGCACCAGGGCCAGCAGCAGCAGGGCGCCGAGCTGCACCTGCCCCTGGAAATGGCGGCCATAGGCGCTGCGGGGCAGGTCGGGGCGGCGCAGGCGCCAGCCCTCGCGCAGCATGCCGGCGGCCGCCACGGCCCCCAGCAGCCAGCCGATCGGTGCGAGGCCGCGGCTGGCGGCGGCCGCCGCCAGCAGCAGGGCGGTGGCGGCATAGCAGAGGGTCACGGCCAGGGGCGCGCGGGGGCCGAGGCTGAGGGCGCTGGAGCGCACGCCGATGGCGCGGTCATCGGCGCGGTCGCTCATGGCGTACACCGTGTCGAAGCCGAAGGTCCAGGCCAGGGTTGCCAGCCAGGTGAACAGCAGGGGCGCCCCGCCAGCCGCACCGCTGAGGCCACCGGCTGCGGCCGCCCAGGGAATCAGCACGGCAAAGCCCCAGCACAGGGCCAGCACCAGCTGGGGGTAGCCGAACCAGCGCTTGGCGGAGGGGTAGAGCAGCACCGGCGGCAGGGCCGCCAGCGCCAGCAGCAGGCAGAGGCCGCGGCTGGCCTCCGGCAGGCCCCACAGCACCACCGCCAGGGCCGCCAGCAGGGCGAGCAACAACAGCCCCACCGCCTCGGCGATGCCGACGCGGCCGTCGGCCAGGGGCCGGGTGCGGGTGCGTTCCACCTGCGGGTCGATGCGCCGGTCCCAGAGGTCGTTGGCGATGCAGCCGGCGGCGCTCACCGCCAGGCCGCCGAGCACGATCCAGCCCACCAGCGGCGCCGGTGGCGGCGCGGCCGGATTGAGCCAGAGGCTCCAGCCCGCCGGGATCAGCAGGATGAGGCGGCCGCTGGGTTTGTGCCAGCGCACCAGCTCCAGCCAGGCCCGCAGCCGGGCCCCCAGGCCCGTCTCCGGTTGAACTCCGTCTGTTGCGCCCGCCATCGCCCCGTGTCGCTGGGCGGCAGGCTAAGAGCGGGGGGCGGTGTCAAAGTGGCGCCGCCCTGGCGCGACCCGCCCCCATGGCCCTGGCCCCTTCTCCCACGCCGGCCGGCCGCCGGCGGGTGGCCGCCATCGACATCGGCACCAACTCCTTTCACCTGGTGATCGCCGAGGTGGATGTGGCGCTCAGCAGCTTCAGCGTGCTGCACACCGAAAAGGCCACGGTGCGTCTGGGGGAGCGGGATCCCGACACGGGCGACCTGAGCACGGCGGCGATCGAGCGGGCCTTCCGCAGCCTGCGCCACAACCGCGAGCTGGCGGCCAGCTACGGCGTGGAGCAGATCGTGACGGCGGCCACCAGCGCCGTGCGCGAGGCGCCCAACGGCCAGGAGTTTCTGCAGGCGGTGCAGGAGCAGCTGGGCTTGGCGGTGGACCTGGTGAGCGGGCCGGAGGAGGCCCGGCTGATCTATCTGGGCGTGCTCTCCGGCATGAGCTTCGGTGAGCAGCCCCACCTGATCATCGACATCGGCGGCGGCTCCACCGAACTGGTGCTGGCCGACAGCCGCGATGCCCGGGTGCTGAACAGCACCCGCATCGGTGCGGTGCGGCTGCAGCGGGACTTCGGCCAGCCCGACCCGCTGCCGCCGGCGCGGCGCACGTTTCTGCAGGCCTACATCCAGGGTGCGCTGGATCCGGCGGTGGCGGAGGTGCGCGCCGCCCTGAAGCCGGGCGAGCGGCCCCAGCTGGTGGCCACCAGCGGCACGGCGATGGCGATGGCGGCGCTGGCGGCTGCCGACGACGCCAAGCCGCCGCTGAAGCTGCAGGGCTACCGGCTCAGCCGCGAGCGGCTGGATCAGCTGGTGGCCAAGCTCCTGAGCCTCACGCCGGAGCAGCGGCGGGCGCTTCCGGCGATCAACGACCGGCGGGCCGAGATCATCGTGCCGGGGGCGCTGATCCTGCAGACGGCGATGGCGATGCTGGGCGTCGGCGATCTGGTGGTGTGCGACCGGGCCCTGCGCGAGGGGCTGATCGTGGACTGGATGCTGCGCAACCAGCTGCTGGGCGATCGCTTCGCCTTTCAGGGCTCGATCCGCCAGCGCACGGTGCGGCACCTGGCGCAGAACTTCGGTGTGGACCGGGAACGGGCCGAGCGGGTGGCGACCTTCGCCCTCAGCCTCTACGACCAGACCCGCGGCATGCTGCACCACGACAGCGGTCCGGGACGGGACCTGCTCTGGGCGGCGGCCCAGCTGCACACCTGCGGCAAGAGCATCAACATCTCGGCGTATCACAAACACAGCTGGTATTTGATCCGCCACGGGGAGCTGCTGGGCTATTCCCAGATCGAGCACCTGATGGTGGCGGCGATCGCCCGCTACCACCGCCGCAGCCTGCCGAAGAAACGGCATGAGGCCTGGCAGCTGATCGAGGGCCGCGAGCAGCGCCGCCTGGTGAGCGAGATGGCCCTGCTGCTGCGCCTGGCCGCCGCCCTCGACCTCAGGCCCGTGTCTGCGATTGAGGCGATCACAGCCCACGCCGCCCCAGGCCGGCTGGAGCTCAAGCTGCAACCGGCTGCTCCGGCCCCCGGTGAGCCCGAGCCCGACCTGAGCCTGGAACGCTGGAGCCTGCGCTCCTGCGATGCCCTGGTGATGGAGGCCTCCGGCGTGGCGCTCACGGTGCAGGGCGAGTAGGTGGGGGGCTGGGGATCGGGCCGCAGCCGGCGATGGCTCACCCGTTAGGCGTCAGCGCTCTGGAGGCGTCAGCGCTCTGGCTCTTCAGGGTCGCTGAGCCGGAGCCGGGCTGAAACGCCGCCAGCGCACTGCCTCGATCGGTCCGAGGGGCTCTGGGGTGGTGCCGGCCAGGCTGGCCAGCACCAGATCGGGGCGACCGGCCAGCACCTCCAGCCCCCGGCCGATGGGGAAACGCTTCTGGCCGGTGAAATTGCCCTCAAACAGCATGGTGCCCTTGCTGTCGCGCACGGCCAGCCAGCTGGAGGCCTTGCTGCTCAACGTGAGCTGATCGGCTGCGCTGGCAGGCGTTGCAGCGCCTCGGGTGGACTGCCCCTGCAGGGCCGCTGGGGCGGCCGCTG
>JBILDP010000097.1:0-7861 GCA_044352535.1 Prochlorococcaceae cyanobacterium | reverse complement strand
ATATCACAGATATATTGACTGGTGTTCTGTAGAGCCTGCTGAGTTGCAACAGTGCATTGACCCTACCAAACTCCTCTTCCGAAAAGCGTCGATAATCGACAGGTGTAACATCTTCCCATCGCAGTAAAAAAGTTGAAGCCCTTCCACTGCTTGTGGAATGTTTCCCTGCATACCCTTGACTCATTAGTTCTCGAATCGTATTGGCAACAAAAAGAGGTCGCTTGTAGAGATTTTCTTTTCGGCCCTGATCTGATTTCCAGTAATCTAGAAGAGGCAATGCAATAGTGACCGCTTTTCCTGTAAACCTATTAGGCCGATATTCGGTATAAACAACTCTGCCATCGGCGAGGAACCCCTTGATGCGTGCCTTTCCCGGTATGATTGTCTTCGCATTCTCGTTGTATAGCTGAATGGATTGTGATTGATCAGTTCCTAGATTCGCAATTCCATTTTCCTGATTCTTGGTTGTGCAGGAGGAGCTCAGTGGAATTATCCCAAAGAGGAGTTTACTCGTGCTCCGATCAAAGTCGCAGATGGCTAGCCCAAGAAGCAAAACATTGCTCCCTGCTTGCAGGCTGCGCTCTAAAAAATTTCGGATGTTCTTGCGGTAGTACGAAGTGATCGATCGCTCAGGACTTAAAATAATCAGCTGGTAGCGAGATGGGCTGAGATCGACAGTACCACCGATGTATTTCTTTTCATAAGGTATTCCGATGCCATCCAGAAGATTCTCGAAGCGACTGATCTGTTCCGATGCCAACACCTGATCATCTGTTAAGAGCAATGCTATTTTCGGGGAGCTAGAAATAGATAAATTATCTTGTGGTGCGGATATTCTGGCGATGCTTGCCGCTGAGTCGGCTGCTGACGAGATGCCTATGACAGGGTTGACGATGAGTGCAATTGCTGCACCTGCAGTGACCAGAAAAGACATATACTGCTTAGGCATTGGCAATCACTTCCTCGATGTATTCTTTGCTGCGTTCTGTCTTGTACCAATCGGCTGAACCATAGTTGGTGAAAAACTTGGCTGCTGCCTTAAATCGTGGAATCAGTTGAAGTACTGCCAGGCCTGGCATGAAGAATGTCAGCAATAAAGATATCGGTATAACCTTATATTTAGGCAGAGGGGTTGCTGAAAATGGATTTAATAGTGCTAACCCTCTGCTGAGATAGGCCCATGTGTATAGGCTTATAAATGTCATTGCTAACATTATTGGCAGGGCAATCGCTCCGAAACGGTAAAATTGAATATCTCTGATTAGCTGCCAGGAGATGATAGGCAGTAGGATGTCGAGTGGACTCTCGACAAAATGAAGTAAGATCTTAACGTATATCCGGATTTTGACGGGCAGTGGTAAGCCTGAATTACTGATAATTGGTATCAGTTGAAGATGCCCCAGTGCCCATCGTTCTCGTTGTTTTAAGTAGACTGTCCAGCTTGGTGGTGTTTGTTCGATTTCATAGGCTGGCAGCCACAGTGCCTTGGCTTGCTTCTTGAGATATAGATGCAGGCCTAGCTCGGCATCCTCCACGAGGCTCTCGCTATTCCAGCCACCTGTTTCCAGCATGAGTCCTGCTTTTATAAAGTAATTGGTGCCAGCGAGAAATCTTGGGAAGTCTTTCTTGCTGTTCAAATCAAGCCACATTCGTGATATGTGGTGTAGTGACAGCTCAATGCCCGCCATAATCCCTACGAGATCTGCTTTGCCTAGGTTGGATATTTGAAATACTGGTCCTTGAATAATGTCTGCATCCCTGCTGTTTGTAATACGCGCAACATTAGAGAGGGCCTCTTTGTGAAGTCTCCCGTCGGCATCTAGTACTCCAATGTAATCGCACTTGTCTATCCTCTTTGTTTGTTCAAGCCATTGCAGTCCATAATTGAGGGCTCTTCCCTTCGTGGATCGGGATCCTGAATTGGCTGGATTGGCTCGCCTTAGGTCCCCATCAAATGAATCAGGAACTGCAATGATATGGAACAGGTCTCTACCGATTGCATTGTTGAGGAGTAGCGCATGCTGTCTGGCGATGTTCGTAGTAGTGAGGCCCGAGCAGTCCTCTTCCCTTTGATCTGTGATCACAACAACGTTATAGAGTTTCTTGTTGTAATTTATTAGCGAGAGTCGAGTCATTGTATTTTCGATGACCCTCGTTTCATTGCGTGCCGGTACAAAGATCGTGAAAGATGGTGTTGCCTGTTGGTGTTGTGTCGTATTGAGTGCCCCTTGCCGGTCGTTCTTCCTGAACTGTGTGGCCAGCTTTGTTGATATCCAGTGAACTCTGACGGATCTTATAAATGCAATTAGGAACAATATGATGATTACTCCGTATCCCACTAGTAAAGTGCTGGGCGGTTCGGATCTAATTGCGATACCGTTGCCGCCTATTGATACAATCGTTTTGGTGTGTCCTGAGAAGATATACTTGTAGTACCCAATTGAAAAGCTGGCAAGAATGATGTATCCCCATGTGTGCTGCCTGAAAATCGTCGGCATGTTTGCTCTATGGCTAGAGCAAAGATATTCCTATCTCGTTGCCTGAATTCAAGTTGCGGCATGGCTGATGAAGATCAGCGGCAGAACCGCCGCGTTGTGGTTTGATCATGGCTTGACTCATGAGTCGTGTGCCTAGTCTCTGCAGGTTCCTATCGCTTTTATCTTGTTGGCATCTTCCGGTCTTTTCTGGCTGATGCCTGCTGCTGCCGCTCTTGGCATGGTCAATATGCTTTTTGCCGGCGAAGCCCGCAGTGATGCCCATTGTGCGCGTCATCTACGCAACGGTGACTGGATCCGTACTGGGCACCAGCTTGATGATTTGAGTTGTCAATGCTCAGGATGTGCTCAATGCGAGCACGATGAAGATAATGACCAGCTGAGCCCGATTGATCCATCCACGGCAGGCGTGCAATGTTTCAACGTTGTCGAATTATCAGACCAGTCTGAGCCAGAGAGTGACACGGAAGAACCCGCCATTCATGGTGCGGAGCTTGACCTGTATCTGAAGACTTATGCAGGGATTGAGCTTGGTCCCTCAGGGCAGCACGTGGCTCGTTCTTACGCTCGCATTGGGCTTGAGATCGAAGGCGACCCCGTCGCATTTGTGGTGGAGCTCGGGCCTGAGCTTCTTTACTTTAATGCCCCACTTCGAGAGGCTTTATCAGCCTCTTTGTTTGCCTATTACCAGGCTTCTCCAGGGCTTGAGATGTACCTCGGCTGGGATGCTCTGCTAACTCGTGGTTCTCAGCTCGACGACCGATTTCATGAGCTGACTCTGGGGGGTGTGCTGACGTTGACCGATGCCGAGCTGGCACTCGATCCACTCACCGGCATTGTGGTGGTCACTGATGGCTACTTCATCCGACTTGAGGCCAAGTCACGCCTCTCTCCCCTGGTGTTCGATCCTGAAACCCGATTGAATGGGTATCTTGGCTGGTCTCGTCAGCATCGCCGTTGGTCTTTGTCTGTTGAGCTTGGTGTTGTCGCTGCTGATCTTGTTGATGCTGGCGATCTGTTGGGAACTTCTGCCAAGTTGGATCTGTCGATCTACCTGAATCCCCGTTCTGAATTTGTGATGTCTTTTGATTATCTATTGCTGCCCGAGCGCGCAACGCCATCAACATTTAGTAGTAGTATTTCCCTGATCCGCCGCTTCTGAGTTGCTGGGCTGTCTGTCCACAATTTCGCTTATGAAGTTGAGTTCTGAATAAAAGACTAAATCTGTATCTTTTGCATGAAGGTTGTCTGTCAATGCCTGTTGCTGTTTGATTTGGGTGTGAGGCTCGGATTCCCATGGGTCGTCCTCGGCTTGGTTTGTTGCAGCTCCTCCTCTGTTCCACTAGGATTGTGTAAGTTGCCTTTCCTAGGGCAGAATGAATAGTCCTTCTGCTCGTTTTACCCATCAACCGTTGCCCCATCGGCTGGCATTTCACGATCAACTGGCCCAGGTGGATGAGGATCCCCAGGTGCTGGCCAACCGAATCGCTCAGCATTGCTCCCTGCGGGACTTTGGCCCGCTTCCAGGCACCGAAAAACGATTTCTGCACCGCACCAGCAGCTGTCAGGCGGGCGACTTGTTGCTGTCCGGTGGCTACTCCTCGCCCCTGATGGGCAGGATCGGCGGTTGGGACGGTGTTGGGCAAATCGATCTCATCCTTGATGGCGAGATCCTCTATGGGCATGAAGGCCGTGAAACTCTGGTGAATCAGCAGCGCCCGCTGTTCTTCTCTCCAGGGGATGAATACACCTACAAGATTGAGCGCTATTTCAATGGCGTTATCTTTCATGTCAATCTGCAGAGGCTGCTGCAAACAGCTGCGGCCATCGCTGGCATGGGGATCTCGGAACGGCGCTTTGCCGGTTCGCTTGACCATATCCGTGCTGTTTCCACCCGCGACTCGCGCACTGCTCAACTGCTGAAGGTGCTGACCCACACCTTCAAACTTCTCGACAATCCCGAGCTGGAGATGTTGGGGCAACTGCAGCACCTGCAGATTGACGATCTGATTTATCGCAATCTGGCCTTGATTCTCTGCCCCCAGATCGAAACGCTCGCGAAACCTGACGCGATCCAGATCGGCCAGCGGGAGCGCATTCTTGAGGATCTCCTGGAGTGGGCCCGCGCCAATCTCCACCAACCGATCAATCTCACCCAGCTGGAGCAGCGCAGCGGTTACTCCCGCCGCAGTCTGCAACTTGTGTTTCAGCAGCGCTTCGGCTGCGGGCCGATCCAGTGGATCCGCCGCCAGCGCCTCGAGCAGGCACGCCAGGCGCTGCTCCATCCCGAACCCGACGACTCCGTGGGCAGGATTGCCGCCCGCTATGGCTTCAGCAGCCTGGCGGTGTTCAGCCGTGACTTCAGCAATCACTTCGGCCTGCGTCCTTCCGAATTGCTCCGCGAAGGCCTGTCGCAGCAGAATTAAAAAAGACTTCAGCGGCTACGCGAATCGCGGAGCTGGTGTGGGTGTTTGCCCATCCCTCGCCCACTCGATCGCCATGTTGATCCCCTGGCCGCCAGGGCGTTGGAGCTGCCGGACCGAGCTGGGTGGGCCATCGATCAGCACCCGCTGACGCAGGCTTTGCGTTGTGACAGCCCAGCTGTGGATCAGCGCCATTCCGGGCCCTGAGACAGCCGATTCAGCACTGGTTTTCATGCTGATTCCCCGCGACTTCCGGCATGGTTTCCTGCAGCGCATGCACCGTGGCGATCCGGGCCTGGTTGATCCGGGTCTGCAGCAGCTGCAGGCCGTGCCGGGCGGTGCGGTGTGCCGCCAGGGTGTCGGGCAACAGCAGCCATAGCTGCTCGATCCACGCCGGTTGCTCTGCCAGCGGCTGCAGCTGGTGCCGCGCCAGCCACTCCGGTCCCAGCAACCCGCTGCAGAGCGGCATGGCCAGCTGGCGGTCGCGGGCGCGCTTGAGCCAGGCGGCCTCCTCCTGGCAGGCGGCCGGTTGCGTTTCCGCCGCCAGCCCGCGCCAGGCCACGGCCTGCCGCAGCAGCGGCATCGCCGCCTGGCGCGGCAGCAGCACCCGCCGGGCCTCAGCGGTGCTGGCCACCAGCTGCAGCTCCAGCTCCCCCAGCGGCACCGCCTTCAGCCCCTCCCAGCAGGGCACCTGGCCGGCGGGCAGCTCCCGCTCCAGGCCAAACGAGCTCACGATCGCCCCATCCAGCAGCCCATGGCGCACCAGCTCGGCCCAGTGGTCACCGCTGCGGTAGCGCGGCGGCACCCGTTGCACGCTGGCCAGCCCATCCAGCAGCCGCTGGTGCAGCCCGTCGGTGCCGATGCGCAGCAGCCCTGCCATCAGCCGGTGCTCCCGGTAGGCCAGCCGCAGGTGGTGCAGGCAGGCGTTGTGGCCGTGCCGGCATACCGCCGCACCCTGGCGCGGCACCAGCTGAAACTGCTGCTGCATCAGCCTGAGGCTGCGGCACACCGTGGTCTGGTGCATGCTCAGCGCCGCCCCGGCTCGTTGCTGGGAGCCGGCGAGCTCCAGCAGATCGAGGATGTGCAGCGGCGCCAGCGGCGTGGGGGGGGTATAGGTGAAGGCGGCGGTCATGGATGTATCAACGTTGCGGCCTGCAGCGTCAGCGGGGCGCCTTCGATTTCTGTCGTTTTTGGTGCGAAAGACTGAGGGCCGCTCCCCGCTCCCGACGCCATGGCACCCCTGCGCTGCCACCTGCTGATCGGCCAGCCCGCCAGCGGCAAAACCACCCTGGCCAGGGCGTTGGCGCCCCTGCTCACCGCTCCCGGTGAGCCGCCGGCGCTGGTGCTCTCCACCGACGCGATCCGCGCCGAGGTGTTCGGCGATGCGGCGGTGCAGGGCCCCTGGACCGACATCCAGCAGCGGCTGCACCAGCGCATTCAGGAGGCGGTGACCGCCGGCATCCCGGTGATCGTGGATGCCACCCACGCGCGCCGCGCCTGGCGCCTGGCGATCACCCAGGCGCTGCCGCTGCCGGCTCCGGTGGAGTGGATCGGCTGGTGGCTCTACACCGACCTGCCCACCTCCCTGGCCTGGAACGCCACCCGCCAGCGCCCGGTGCCGGTGCCGGTGATTCAGGAGATGGCCGCCGCCTTGGCCGATCCCCACTTCGGGCCGTGTCGGGCGGAGGGCTTCGCCGCCCTCTGCGCTGTGGTGCCGAGCCACCACAGCGATCTGGTGCCGGTGTTGCGGGCCGAGCTGGCCGGGCTCGATCGGCGCATCCGCGCCGCCACCAACCGCGAACGCAAGCTGCAGCGCCACGGCTATTCGCGCCTGCTGGATCTGGAGAGGCTGCTCTACCTGATCCGATTGCTGAGCACCTGGCCTGACCTGGTGGCCAGCGATCCCGCCAGCGCCGAGCAGCTGGAGGCGATCCTCTCGCCGTTGCCCCAGGGCGACCTGGCCGATCGGGCTGCCGCCTTCCTGGGCCGGTTGCATGGCGCCTGCTACGCCGATGCGAGCGCGATCCGCGCGGATCTGGCCTGGCTGGAGGCCAATGGCTTCTGCTCCCCTGCCCCGGTGCTGGCGCCGATCCAGCTGGCGCCCGCGCCGCCGGGGCCGACTGCTGCTGCCCCAGGTGCCCTGCACGCCGGCCTGCCGCCGCTGGGTGATGGGCCTGTGTTCGTGAGGGTGCTCACGCTGCTGCGCCACCTGCTGCAGGTGCCATTCGACCGGCCGGCGGAGCGCGGCGCCAACCTCCATCAGCACCTGATCGCCGCCACAGAGGCCATCCCCGGCGCCTACCTGCCGGGCGAAACGGCCACCCTGCGCAAAGACCTCGAAAAGCTGCTCACCCCCTACGGCTTCCGCAGCCGCCACCACAACGTGCGCCATGGCTACTGCCTCGGCACCGCCCTGCTCTCGCCGCCGCGGCTGCGGGAGCTGCACCAGGTGGTGCGCCAGGCCGCCGGCCGCCTGGCCGATCCCTCGGCCCAGGATCTGCTGGTCGAGCTGGATGAGCGCCTGGGCTGGGCCGGCATCAGCGCCGATGGTCTGCCGCCGGTGCGCAGCTACGCGCGCCATGTGGTTGTGGATGCGGCGCTGGTGCGGCGCGATTCGCTGGCCGTACCGCCGCGGGCGGAGGCGATCGAGGCCGCGATCGTGGCCCACCGGCGGGTGCTGCTCGAGCGCTACCCCGGCATGGGCAGTTTTGCTGACAGTCCTGCTGGCGAGCTGCGGGTGTGGCCACTGCAGCTGATCTTCCACAACGTGGGCTGGTATCTGCTGTTTGAACACGACCACATCGGCCAGGAGCAGGGACTGATCCGCAGCGAGCGGCTCGATCGCCTCGCCCTGCGCAGCGCCCATGGCGACCTGCGCCGCAGCCCCGAGGAGCACGCCGCTGCGCTGGCGCGCCTTGAACGGCTGCTGCACCACAGTGGCGG
>JBILDP010000096.1:0-7887 GCA_044352535.1 Prochlorococcaceae cyanobacterium | reverse complement strand
CCCTCTGGGTGGATCAGCGGCGGAACGGTGCTGATCA
The DNA here is from genome assembly GCA_044352535.1 of Prochlorococcaceae cyanobacterium. Taxonomy (GTDB): domain Bacteria; phylum Cyanobacteriota; class Cyanobacteriia; order PCC-6307; family Cyanobiaceae; genus NIES-981. The sequence goes on along the minus strand of JBILDP010000096.1, from coordinate 7,850 downwards.
GATCAAGCGCCCTGGCCAGACAGAGCGACGGGCCAGACAACCGAAAGAATCAGCAAGTGCCGCTGGCTGAGTAGCCCACCAAAGGAGGGCACCGGACCACCAGAGGCAGCACCGGCTTCAGCAGCTGAGGGAGTTCCTGCGCGAGGAACAGCGAATGGGGTGAACTGAGCGGTGGGGAAGCAGGGCTGTCAGGGGTGTTCGCAGACTGGGAGGCCGAATCGGGAAACGCGTCCCGGGCGCTCACTTCGTGTCTTCCCTCTGGACGGAACTCTGCCGGGTTCCGCCGACAGCCATAGGGCTGCCAACACTCCCATCCTATGAATGCACCCAGACGAATGCAAGGCGGGTGAGCCCGTGGCTCCAAATCTGGCTGGAGGCCGGGCGGGAAGGGCAGGTGTTCAGCTACACCAACCCCGACAGCCTGCCAGTGGGGGTGGGCGATCTCGTGCGGGTGCGGCTACAGGGAAGGCCGCACCGGGGCCTGGTGGTCGAGCTGCTGAGCGAGCCCCCCGCTGACATCAACCCCGCCAGCCTGCGACCGATCGAGGGGGTGCTGCAGAGCGCGGCGGTGGATCCGGCCTGGCGCCAGTTGATCGGTGCGGTGGCTGAGCAGTGCCACACCAGCGTGTTCCGCACGCTCAAGAGCGCCCTGCCGCCGGGCTGGCTGGGCGGTGGCCGCAACCCGGGCAGCCAGGGCCAGCGCCCCACCTGGCTGATTGCCCTCGGCCGCCCCCTGGAGGAGGGGGAAACCACCACCGCCCGCCAACGGGAGCTGCTCCACCACCTGGGTGCCCAGGCAGCCCCCGTGCCCCTCAGAGAGCTGTGCGGAGCCCAGGGCTTCAGCCGGGCGGTGGTGCAGGCGCTCGAGAAGCGGGGATTGCTCCGGCGCCACAACGCCATTGACGGGCAACTGGACGGGGCAGGCAACGCCGCCGGCACAACGCGTGAACTCACGGAGGCCCAGGCAGCCGCCGTGTCCGCCGTGTCGACAGCTCCGCCGGGGGGCGCCTTCTTGCTCTGGGGGGTGACCGGCGCCGGCAAGACCGAGGTGTATCTGCAGCTGGCCCGGCGCTGCCTCGAGGAGGGGCGCAGCAGCCTGCTGCTCACGCCGGAGATCGGCCTGATCCCCCAGCTGCTCGACCGCTGCCGCGAGCGCTTCGGCAGCCGGGTGGTGGAGTTTCACAGCGGCATGGGCGAGGCCGAGCGGGTGGCCGGCTGGCGCCGTTGCCTGGCGGCCACTGAGGAGCCGCTGGTGGCCGTGGGCACCCGCTCAGCCGTGTTTCTGCCCCTGCCGCGACTGGGGCTGGTGGTGCTGGATGAGGAGCACGACAGCTCCTACAAGCAGGAGAGCCCGATGCCCTGCTATCACGCCCGCGACGTGGCCCGGCTGCGGGCCACCGGCTGCGGCGCCCAGCTGGTGCTGGGCAGCGCCACCCCGTCGCTGGAGACCTGGCTGGCCTGCCGGGGGCCAGGCGCCAACACCCGGCTGCTGCGGCTGCCCCAGCGCATCGGCGCACGGCCCCTGCCAGCGGTGCGGGTGATCGACATGCGCCATGAGCTGGCCGAAGGCCATCGGCGCCTGGTGAGCCGCGCCCTGATGGGCCGGCTTGAGCAGCTGCGCGAACGGGGTGAGCAGGCGGTGGTGCTGGTGCCTCGCCGCGGCTACCGAAGCTTTCTGAGCTGCCGCAGCTGTGGCGAGGCGGTGCTCTGCCCCCACTGCGATGTGGCCCTCACCGTGCACCGCTCCGCCGGCGGCCGGGAGTGGCTGCGCTGCCACTGGTGCGACCACCGCGCCGAGATCGGCGAGCGCTGCGGCCAGTGCGGCTCCACGGCCTTCAAGCCCTTCGGCGCCGGCACCCAGCGGGTGATGGAGCTGCTCAGCCAGGAACTCGAAGGGCTGCGGCTGCTGCGCTTCGATCGCGACACCACCCGCGGCCGCGATGGCCACCGCCAACTGCTGGCGCGCTTCGCCGCCGGCGAGGCCGACGTGCTGGTGGGCACCCAGATGCTGGCCAAGGGCATGGATCTGCCCCAGGTGACCCTGGCGGCGGTGCTGGCCGCCGACGGGCTGCTGCACCGGCCCGATCTGCGCTCAGGAGAGCAGTGCCTGCAGCTGCTGCTGCAGCTGGCCGGCCGGGCTGGCCGGGGCGAGCGGCCCGGCGAGGTGCTGGTGCAGACCTACTGCCCCGACCATCCCGTGATCCGCCACCTGGTGGATGGGCGCTATGAGCAGTTTCTGGAGGAGGAGCTGGCCCTACGGCGCAGCGGTGGCCTGGTGCCGTTCAGCCGGGCCTGCCTGCTGCGCCTCAGCGGCCCCTCGGCCAGCGGCACCGCCACCGCCGCCAGCGCCCTGGCCGAGCGCATCCGCGGCCCCCTGGAAGCGGCCGGCTGGCAGCTGATCGGCCCGGCGCCGGCGCCGGTGGCCCGGGTGGCGGGCAAGAGCCGCTGGCAGCTGCTGCTGCATGGCCCCACCACCAGCGCGCTGCTGCTGCCCCCGGAGAGCGAACTGCGCCAGGGCCTGCCGCGCGACGTGAGCCTGGCGATCGATCCCGATCCCCTCAATCTCTAGTCCGCAAGCCTGTGGGCCGGGGGCGCGGGGCGCCGCTCAGGCGGGCAGCTCCGGCAGACCGAAGCCCAGCCGCCTGCGCAGAACCGCCAGCAGCGACACCAGCCCCAGGGCCAAGGCGATCAGCAGACTGCCCAGCCCCAGGGGGCTCCAGCGCCAGCAGCGCAGTTCCAGCCGATTGCGGGCCCCAAGCTCAAGGGGCCACTGCAGCCGCCGGGCTGGGGCCGGGCCGGCGGGCCGCGCCGCCTGGGGCTCGGCCCGCTGCACGGCCCCGGGCCGCAGGGGCTGCAGCTCCAGGGCCAGATCCACCCCGGGCAGGCTGTCGATGCCGCGGAGATCGAGGTCGAGCTGGAGCTGCTGCCGCACCCCCACCAGCCAGTTGCGCTCCTGCAGCTGCAGCTTGGGTGCAGGCAGGCTCACCCCCGCCAGCCGGGCCGCCTCCGCCAGGTTGCTGGCCAGCAGATCGAGGGCCGTGGCGGCGGGCAGCACCGGACTCACCCAGCGGGGCTCGGCCCCAGCCCCAACGGCGCTGAAGCCCGTGTGGCGCAGACGCCCGGCAAATTGCTGCTGCCAGGGGGAGGGGCGACCGCCCTGGGCGTGCTGCTCGAAGCCCACCTGCAGCCTCCCGGGGCCATGAAACTGCAGCTCAGCGCGCACCTGCACACACCCCCCCAGCAGGAAGGCCAGGCCCGCGAGCACGACCAGCACCACGAGGGCGAAACCGAGCGGGGCGCGGGTGGGGCCCACCGGCGGTGGCGGCGGTTCGTCGGCCTGGGGACGGCGGCGACGGCGCCCCATCCCCTTCACCCGCCCTTCCAGCGGCGGCGCCTCGCCCAGGGGCGGCAAGGTGAGCGACCACTCCCGCGGCCGCCGCAGCACCGGCGCCTCCAGCACCGCCAGCAGCTCCCGTGCCTGGGCCCGCACCGCCCCATCGCTGCAGGCGCGGACGCGCTGGCAGCAGGCAATCGCCTGCTGGCTCTGGCCCTGGCCCAGCCAGGCGGTGGCCATCAGCAGCTGCAGCTGGGCGCCCACGGGGGTGATCGGCGGGTACTGCTCCACCAGGGGCTCCAGCTCCCGGATCACCTGGCCGTAGGCGCCGTGGTCGAGGGCCCGCCGCGCCGTCGCCAGGGGGTCGGGGGGCACGGGATCGGCGGCCAGCTGATCAGGGTCCATCACGCAGACAGCTCAGCTCAATCGGCCGGGGAAGGGTCGAGGGAAGGGATCGGGCCTCGGTCCAGCAGCCGGTCGCTGCCCACCACCATGGTGCCGATGCCGGCATCGGAGAAAACTTCCAGCAGCAGGGCGTGGGGCACGCGCCCGTCGATGATGTGGGCGGCTGCAACCCCCTGGGCCAGGGCACGGATGCAGCACTCGGTCTTGGGGGTCATGCCCCCCTCCACCACGCCGGTGGCGATCAGCTCGCGGGCCCCGGACAGGCTCAGCTGGCGCACCAGGCTGGCGGGGTCGTGGCGGTCGCGCAGGATGCCGGGGGTGTCGGTGAGCAGGATCAGCTTCTCGGCCTGCAGGGCCGCGGCCAGCTCGCCAGCCACGGTGTCGGCGTTGATGTTGTGGGCCTGGCCGTTCACGTCGGCGGCCACGCTGGAGATCACGGGGATGTAGCCCGCATCGAGCAGGGGCAGCAGCACCGAGGGATCCACCGCCGCCACCTCGCCCACCAGGCCGTTGCAGCCCTCGCCGTAGGTGCGCGCCGTCACCAGGGCACCGTCACTGCCGCACAGACCCACGGCGCGGCCACCCACCTTGTTGAGGCCGTTCACGATGTGCTTGTTGACCCGGCCCACCAGCACCATCTCCACCACATCCATGGTTTCGGGGGTGGTGACCCTCAGCCCGCCGCGAAATTCCGGCTGGATCTGCAGCCGGCCCAGCCAGTCGTTGATCTCGGGCCCGCCGCCGTGCACCACAACCGGCTGCACGCCCACCGAGGCCAGCAGCACCAGATCGCGGTACACCGCATCCCGCAGCGAGGCCTCCACCATCGCCGCGCCGCCGTATTTCACCACCACCCTGCGGCCGGCGAAGCGCTGGATGTAGGGGAGCGCCTCACTGAGAACCGACACCCGCAGGGTGTCCTGGTGGCTGATGGCGGGATCGGGGCTCAAGGCGATGCGGAAACGAGGACAGGAGGCGGGGCGACGGGCCCTGAGCCGGAGCGGGGGCTGGGGCTCAGGCCTCCCCAGCTTGGGGCAGCAGCCGCAGCACCAGTTCGCCACCGGCCTGGGGTTCCAGCTCGGCCCGCAGCCCGGGTCCGAAGAAACGGCCCAGCCGCTCCTGCCGCTCCTGCCAGCGCCCGAGGGGCACCCCGGCGGTGAGGAAGCGCAGAGCCAGGCCGTAGCGGCCATCGCAGTCGAGCTCCTCCACGCTGAGCAGCTGGGGCGGCTGGTCTTCGTCCCAGAGCTTGAGCACCTCCAGGGAACTCTCCAGATGGGCCTTCTGGCCATAGCGCCAGCGCACCACATCGGCCACCAGCTTCTTGAGCGGCTCGCTGGCGGACTGCTCCCGCAGCGCCTTGAACTGTGCCGGCGGGGTGAGCCGGGCAGCGGGGGGCAGCTCCGACGACTTCAGGGCCAGGCCGCCGAGCAGGATCGGAATCCCGTAGAAGATCGTGGGCAGGCTGAGGTTGGCGCTGCCGGTGGTGTAGGCGATGGCACCCACCACGGTGAGCACCCCGCCTGCCACGGTGACCAGGCTGCCGGGGGAAAACAGTGCTTGCATGGCGCCATCTTCGTGTATCCGCTGCCGATGGAGCCCATGCCTGACAGTCGGGGAGTGGAGCAGCTCAGCACCGACGAGCTGGTGGCCAGGCTGCGCGACGACCAGCTGTGGCTGCTGCGCCAGATCGACGCAGGCCGCTGGCCGGAGTGGCGGCTGGATCTGGCCGCGCTGGAGCGTGAGCTGGATGAGCTGCTCGGCCAACTGGGCGACGCCCAGACCAGCTGAAAGGAGTCGATCAGAAGGGAATGTCGTCCTCGTCTGGCAGGTCGGGCACCAGCGGCGAGGCATTCCAGGTGGGTGCCGGCTGGCTGGCCGCCGGGGTCGGGGCCGCGACCACTGGGGTGGCGGGGGCGGTGGGCATCGGCGTTGCAGCGGCAGAGCGCGGGGCGGCGGCAGCGGCCGACACCCCTCCCATGGCCGGCTGGGCAGCGCTGGCGCCGAGGGGGTGGAGCCGCGCCAGGGTGAATTCGGCCCGCTTTTCCTTGACGCCGTCGGGCCGGCTCTGGGTCACCATGCGCAGCCGACCCTCAATCACCAGCCGGGCGCCGGGCTGGACCCGGTTCTGCAGGTCTTGGGCGAGGTTGCCCCAGCCCACCACCTTGAGCTGGCCCGGGGGATCGTCGGGCCGGAGGCCATCCACCTGCACGGTCATTTCCGCCACGGGCGTCTGGTTGTCCTGGGTGTAGCGAAGCTGGGGTGCCTCCAGCACCGCCACCTCGAGCAGACAGTGGTTCACACCTCGCAGGCCAGGGATGGCGCCCATCCTGATGCACGGGCCTGAGATCCACCAGCCCACCGGCGGCCGGCCGCCCGGCTGGATCTGGTTGCTGGCGGGCACCGGCGACGGCCCGCCCCTGGCCGAAGCCCTGCTGCTGCAGGGCTGGCGGGTGAAGGTGAGCGTGGTGAGCGAGGCGGCTGCCCGGGCCTATGGCCCCCATCCGCGCCTGCAGGTGGAGGCAGGGGCGCTGGCGGGCGCAGCGGCGATCAGCGCCGAACTGCGGCGGCAGGCCTACGGGGCGGTGGTGGATGCCACCCATCCCTTTGCCGAGCAGATCTCCGCCGCCCTCACCGCGGCTTGCCAGAGCCAGGGGCAGCGCCTGCTGCGCCTGCAGCGCCACGTGCCCTCCGGCCGGGGCGTGGTGCTGCTGCCTGCGCTGACGGCCCTGGGCGTGCAGCCCCTGGCCGGTGAACGCCTGCTGCTGGCCATCGGCATGCGCCAGCTGGGGGCGGCGGTGAGCCTGAGCCCCGGGGCAATCCACCACGCGCGCCTGCTGCCCAGCGCCGAGGCCCTGCAACGGGCCCAGGCCGCGGGCCTGGCGGCGGAGCGGGTGGCCTGTGTGCGGCCCAGCCGCAGTGGCTGGATCGAGGCGGGGCTGCTGCGCCACTGGGGCATCACCGCCGTGCTGGCCCGCCAGGGGGGCGGTTTCAGCGAGGCCGTGTGGCAGAGGCTCTGTACGGAGCAGGAGGTGCGGCTGCTGCTGATTGAGCGGCCGCGCAGCGAAGCCCTGCCCCGGCCGGAGCTGCTGGCCCGTCTGGCCGCCCTGGTGGAGCTGACAGGCTCGGCGCAGCGACCCCACCAGCATGGCTGAGCGATCCCACTGCGACCCGCCCGGCGGGCTTGATCCCCAGGCCACGGCCGAGCCGGGCCAGGCTGCCGCTGCCCAGCCGGTGCTGGCCCTCACCACCGAGGCCGATCAGGCCAGGGCCGAGGGGTTGGCCCGCCTGGCGCTGGAGGCCCGCCTGGCCGCCTGCGTGGCCCTGCGGCCCGTGCAGTCGCTCTACCACTGGCAGGGCGCGATCGAGAGCGCCACGGAGGTGCAGCTGCTGTTCAAGACCAGCAGCCACCGGCTTGCGGCGCTGGAGCAACTGGTGCTCCAGCGGCACAGCTACAGCTGCCCCCAGTGGCTGCACTGGCCAGCCGGCGCCAGCCGTGGCTACGGCCAGTGGCTGGATGCCGAGCTCAGACCAGCCGAGCTCAGCCCAGGTGCTGGGCCACCAGCTGCCTGAGGTCGGCCTGGGGACGCGGGCCCAGCTGGGTCACCACCTGGCCGGCGCAGAGGGAGCCGAGCCGGCCACAGGCCTCAAGGGACTGGCCCTGGGTGTAAGCGTGCAGGAAGCCGGCGGCGTAGAGATCACCGGCCCCGGTGGTGTCCACCAGGGTGCCGAGGCAAAACGGCGCGATGGTGTGGCGATCGTGGCCGCTGAGGATCAGCGAGCCCTGTTCACTGCGGGTGAGGGCGGCGACACGGCAGCGGCCCCGCACCTGCTCGGCCGCCTCCTCGAAGCTGTTGGCCCTGTAGAGGGAGGTGATCTCCATCTCGTTGGCAAACAGGATGTCGACGTGGCCGTCGACCAGCTCCTGGAAGCTGTCGCGATGGCGCTCCACGCAGAAGGCATCGGAGAGGCTGAGGGCCACTTCACCACCGTTGGCGCGGGCCACCTCGGCGGCGGCGATGAAGGCCGCCTTGGCCTCGTCGCTGTCCCACAGGTAGCCCTCGAGATAGAGCAGCTTGGCCTGGGCCACCATCTCCAGATCGAGATCGGCCGG
>JBILDP010000095.1:0-7963 GCA_044352535.1 Prochlorococcaceae cyanobacterium | reverse complement strand
GGCCGCCAGATCGACCTCACCTGGCAGCACATCCGCCTGATGCGCCGCCTCGGCCTGGCCACCAACGTGCGCCTACCCCGGGCAGCAGCCCCCGGCGCCAGCCCGCTCACGTAGGCTGACCGATCGGCTCGCGTTCAGAAACCCTCTCCGTACTCCCATGGCCAAGCGCGTTCAAGTGGTTCTCAGCGAAGACGTCCTCAGCCTGGGCAAGGACGGCGATCTGGTGGAAGTAGCCCCCGGCTACGCCCGCAACTTCCTGCTGCCCACCGGCAAGGCCGTGCCCCTCACCCCGGCCGTGCTGCGCCAGGTGGAGGCCCGCCGAGCCAAGGAGGCCGAGCGCCAGGCCGCCCTCAAGGCGGAAGCCGAGGCTTTCCGCACCGCCCTGGCCACCATCGGCCGCTTCACCGTCAAGAAGCAGACCGGCGGCGACGACGTGTTGTTCGGCACGGTGACCAACGGCGACGTGGCCGAGGCGATCGAGGCCGCCACCAAGAAGGACGTCGACCGCCGCGACATCTCCGTGCCCGAAATCCACCGCACCGGCTCCTACAAGGTGCAGGTGAAGCTGCACCCTGAGGTGACGGCCGAGATCAACCTGGAAGTGGTCAGCCACTGAGCCTGAGCCACTGATTCGCCTAGCCACTGATCCGCCTGAGCCCCTGGCTCAGGCCTGGGTATCCCAAGCCCGCCACCCCAGCCCTGGGGTGGCTTTTTTTGTGAAGTCCCCACCGCCAGTGCCGCACTGCCCGTGACCCCTTGCTGGTCAAAGCGACCCGCACCGGGCAGGATGAACGACCCGCTCGCTGCACCCTCCTCCGCCATGGTGAGCGCTCCCCTGAATTCAGCCAGCCCAGCCAGCCGCGAGCGCGCCGGCGGACCGAATGGCAACGCCAATGGTGGCCGGGAGCCCGGCGGCGAGGCCCGCTTCGAAGCCCTGCCCGACTCGGTGCCGCCCCAGAACCTGGAGGCCGAGGAGGCGGTGCTGGGCGGCATCCTGCTCGACCCCGACGCGATCGGCCGGGTGGCCGACGTGCTGCGCCCCGAGGCCTTTTATCTCACGGCCCATCGCGAGATCTACCGCACCGCCCTGATGCTGCACGGCCAGGGCAAGCCCACCGACCTCACCGCCATGACCGCCTGGCTGGCCGACACCGGCCAGCTGGAGAAGGTGGGCGGCCAGGGCCGGCTGGTGGAGCTGGTGGAGCGGATCACCTCCACCGCCTCGATCGACCAGGTGGCCCGCCTGGTGAACGACAAATACCTGCGCCGCCAGCTGATCCGCTCCGGCAACGAGGTGATCCAGCTCGGCTTCGACCAGGGCAAGCCGATGGAGCAGGTGCTCGATGAGGCCGAGCAGAAGATCTTTGCCATCAGCCAGGAGAAGCCCAGCCAGGGGCTCACCCCCACCGCCGAAATCCTCACCACCACCTTCAACGAGATCGAGAGCCGCTCGCTGGGCACCGCCGTGGCAGGCATCCCGGTGAATTTCTACGACCTCGACGCCATCACCCAGGGACTGCAGCGCAGCGACCTGATCATCGTGGCCGGCCGCCCGGCGATGGGCAAGACCTCGATCGTGCTCAACATCGCCAAGAACGTGGCCCAGCTCCATTCCCTCCCCGTGTGTGTGTTCTCGCTGGAGATGAGCAAGGAGCAGCTCACCTACCGCCTGCTGTCGATGGAGGTGGGCATCGAGAGCGGCCGCCTGCGCACCGGCCGGCTGCAGCAGGAGGAGTGGCCGCTGCTGGGCCAGGGCATCAACAGCCTGGGCCAGCTGCCGCTCTACATCGACGACAAGCCCAACTCCGGCGTGCTGGAGATGCGTTCTCTCTGCCGCCGGCTGATGGCCGAAACCGGCAAGGAGCTGGGCCTGATCGTGATCGACTACCTGCAGCTGATGGAGGGGTCCACCCCCGACAACCGGGTGCAGGAACTCAGCCGCATCACCCGCGGCCTCAAGGGCATGGCCCGCGAACTCAATGTGCCGGTGATGGCCCTCTCCCAGCTCAGCCGCGGCGTGGAATCGCGCACCAACAAGCGCCCCATGCTCAGCGACCTGCGCGAATCGGGCTCGATCGAGCAGGACGCTGACCTGGTGCTGATGATCTATCGCGACGAGTACTACAACCCCGAAACCCCCGACCGCGGCATCACCGAGGTGATCGTGACCAAGCACCGCAACGGGCCGGTGGGCACGGTGAAGCTGCTGTTCGAGCCCCAATTCACGCGCTTCCGCAACCTGGCGGCCTGATCAGCCCGGCGCAACAGCGCCCTAGCCTCAGGCCATGGCGCCAGATCTTCCTCCAACCGAGCACTTCGACGTGATCGTGGTGGGCGGCGGCCATGCCGGCTGTGAGGCGGCGATCACCGCCGCCCGACTGGGCTGCTCCACGGCACTCTTCACCCTCAACCTCGACCGCATCGCCTGGCAGCCCTGCAACCCGGCGGTGGGCGGGCCGGCCAAGAGCCAGCTGGTGCATGAGGTGGATGCCCTCGGCGGCGTAATCGGCCGGCTGGCCGATGCCACCGCCCTGCAGAAGCGCGTACTCAACGCCAGCCGCGGCCCGGCCGTGTGGGCTCTGCGCGCCCAGACCGACAAGCGCCAGTACGCCCGCCAGATGCTGCAGCTGCTGCAGCACACCCCCAACCTGGCCCTGCGCGAGGCGATGGTCACCGGCCTGGTGGTGGAGGGCACCCCCGGCGAGGGCGGCCACGTCACCGGGATCCGCACCTACTTCGGCAGCACCTATGGCGCCGGGGCCGTGATCCTCACCGCCGGCACGTTTCTGGGCGGCCAGATCTGGGTGGGCAACCAATCGATGAGCGCCGGCCGCGCCGGCGAGCAGGCAGCCGTTGGGCTCACCGAGGCACTCGAAGCCCTCGGCTTCCAGATGGGCCGCCTCAAGACCGGCACCCCCGCCCGGGTCGATCGGCGCAGCATCGCCCTCGATCAGCTGGAGGAGCAGCCCAGCGACGCCGCCGACCGCTTCTTCTCCTTTGATCCCGCCAGCTGGGTGAGTGGTGAGCAGATGAGCTGCCACATCACCCGCACCACAGCCGCCACCCACCAGCTGATTCGCGACAACCTGCACCTCACGCCGATCTACGGCGGCTTCATCGACAGCAAGGGGCCGCGCTACTGCCCCTCGATCGAGGACAAGATCGTGCGCTTCGCCGACAAGGAGAGCCACCAGATCTTCCTGGAGCCCGAGGGTCGCGACACACCCGAGATCTACGTGCAGGGCTTCTCCACCGGCCTGCCCGAGCGGCTGCAGCTGGAGCTGCTGCGCACCTTGCCCGGCCTGGAGCGCTGCGTGATGCTGCGGCCCGCCTACGCAGTCGACTACGACTACCTGCCCGCCACCCAGCTCAAGCCCTCGCTGGAAACCAAGCGGGTGGCGGGGCTGTTCTCCGCCGGCCAGCTCAATGGCACCACCGGCTACGAGGAGGCCGCCGCCCAGGGCCTGGTGGCCGGCCTCAACGCCGCCCGGCTGGTGGGCGGCCAGCCGCCGGTGCACTTCCCCCGGGAAGGCAGCTACATCGGCACGATGGTCGACGACCTGATCACCAAGGATCTGCGCGAGCCCTACCGGGTGCTCACCAGCCGCAGCGAATACCGGCTGGTGCTGCGCGGCGACAACGCCGACCGCCGCCTCACCCCTTTGGGCCGCGAGCTGGGGCTGATCGATGAGCGCCGCTGGGAGATCTTCCAGCGCAAGCAGGTGGCGATCGCCGCCGAGCAGCACCGCCTCGACAGCGTGCGTCTCAAAGCCAGCGATCCGAACGCCACCGCCGTGGAGGCCGAAACCGGCGCCGCCATCAAGGGCTCAATCACCCTTGCCGAGCTGCTGCGCCGTCCTGGTTTCCACAGCGCCGATCTGGCACGCCACGGTCTGGCCGACCCCGAGCTGCCCCGGGATGTGGCCGAAGCCGCCGAGATCGAGATCAAATACAGCGGCTATCTGGCCCGTCAACAGCAGCAGATCGACCAGGTGCAAAAGCAGCAGCACCGGCCCATCCCCGCCGGCGTCAACTACGCCGCCATCGCCACCCTCTCGCGCGAGGCCCGCGAGAAGCTGGCCGCCGTGCAACCTGCCACCCTGGGCCAAGCCTCGCGGGTGCCCGGCGTGAGCCATGCCGACCTCACGGCCCTGCTGCTGTGGCTGGAGCTGCAGCGGCGCCGCACCCCAGCCGGCCTGGACAGTGGCGATACGGTGGTGACAGCAACCACTGCCAAGTAGGTGTTGTGAGCTCGGTGCACGGCAGCGGCCCTCGCCGGATCCCCACCTCTCGCGCCTACTGGGAGCTCAAGGCCGAGCAGGTGATGAACCGCGTGTTCGCGCCGGAATGCTCGATCGATCTGGAAATCGTGGAAACCCGGCCCACGAGCCCGCCCGCTGCGGCCCCCACCGTTGTGGCCCGTCAGCCGGCAACCCAACCCGGGGCCACAGCGCAGGCCTGGCCGCCGCTCTCGGATCGACGCCTGCTGCTGGCCGCCGGGCTTGCCGTGCTGGGGCTCGGCCTGGCCGGCGGCGCCGCAGCCGGCTGGGGCCTCTGGCTGCAGCACCAGCAGGCCCTGCGCCAGGAACGCAACCTGCTGCTGATCGAGCGGCTCCGCAACCTCGGCCCCCCGCAAGCAACCGCTGAGGCCAACCCAGCCCCAGGCCCCTCCGCGGGCAGCAGTGGTGAGGGCCCCGAGCTGCCGCCACCACCGCCGGATGAACCCTGGATGCAGGAGTTGGCCACCCTGCCGGCGAGCTCGGCGCCGGCGGCACGGGTTCTCAAAGTTCCCATGAGCCAGACGATCGATGCACCCCCACCGCCAGCGCGCGGCACGGCCGGCCGGGCAGCGAGCAACAGCTCAGGTGCTGCTGCGGCAGGCAGTGCGGGTGGAGGTGGCGGCAGCCTGCCCCAGCTGGTGGGCGTGATTCAGATCCCCGGCAGCGGTGGATCGGCGATCTTCCAGCTAGGCGGCAGTTCCACCAGCGCTGCCGTGGGCGAATCGATCGGCAACAGCGGTTGGCGCCTGCAGTCGGCCAGTGGCGAGTCGGCCGTGATCGAGCGGGCAGGCGAGCAACGGCGCCTGAACATCAGCAGCGGCTTCTAGTCGGTGCCAGCCAATCGTGGGTTCCGAAATCAGAAAATACCTGCCATCAAACACCCATATCCCGATCATGACTCCTTCGAGCCGGCCAGCCTCAAACGCCATAAAACTGCCGATACCAGGCCACGAACCGCGCCACACCCTCCCTCACGGGGGTGTTGGGTCGGAAGCTGATCCAGTCCTCCAGAGCTGAGGTGTCAGCACTGGTGGCATGCAGATCACCGGGTTGCATGGGCATGAACTGTTTGATGGCCGTGATTCCCAGAGCACCCTCGATCGCTTCGATGTAGTCCATCAGCAGCGTGGGACTGGCATTGCCGATGTTGAACAGGCGATGGGGAGCCCAGCTGGTAGCCGGGTCAGGATTGGCTGGATCAAAATCCGGATTCGGCACAGCGGGCTTATCGAGAACCCGGATCACACTTTCAATCGCGTCATCGATATAGGTGAAGTCGCGCTGCATCTGACCATTATTGAACACCTGGATTGGCCGCCCCTCCAGGATCGCCTTGGTGAACAGAAACAGCGCCATATCTGGCCTGCCCCAGGGGCCATACACCGTAAAAAAGCGCAGGCCAGTTATCGGAATCCCATGGAGATGGCTATAGGAATGGGCCATCAGCTCGTTGGCCTTCTTCGTGGCGGCATACAGGCTCACCGGATGATCCACACTGTCGTGCTCAGAAAAGGGAATCCGGGTGTTGCCGCCATACACACTGCTGCTGGAGGCATACACGAGATGGCCGCAGCCATGGGCACGGCAGGCCTCCAGCAGGTGGCTGAAGCCCACCACATTCGCCTGGATGTAGGCCTGTGGGTTCTCGATCGAATAGCGCACGCCTGCCTGGGCCGCCAGGTTCACCACCTTGGCCGGCTTATGCGCTGCAAACGCCGCCTCCACCGCAGCGGGGTCCTCGAGACTTGCCTCCATCCACTGCAAGGCCGTACCGGTTCGCTCTGCCGTGGCCCTGAGCTCTGCCAGCCGGGCCCGCTTGAGGGCCGGATCGTAGTAGGGATTCAGATTGTCGAAGCCGAGCACCGGCGTGCCCCGCTCAAGCAGCCGCTGCGACAGGTGGTAGCCGATGAAACCGGCGGCTCCCGTAACCAGAACGGTCATGAAACGATTATGGGCGGGTCATGCAGCGCAGGCAGGGCTGATCGAGGCTTCGACGGCCGGCCGCCGAGCCATCCGCTCTCGGCTCATCACACCACTCCTCAGGCCTGGGCCACGGGAGCGGCAGGCGCCGGCTGGAACATAAACATCGAGTAGATCACGTTACGGCGCATCTGGGTCATCATCTCCAGGAACATATCGTAGCCCTCGTTTTTGTATTCAATCAGCGGATCTTTCTGGCCATAGCCACGCAGACCCACCGACTCGCGCAGGGCATCCATCGACTGCAGATGTTCACGCCAGAGTGTGTCGATCTGCTGGAGGATGAAGAAGCGCTCGGCCTCCCGCATCAGACCCGGCCGCTGCTGCTCGATCTGCCCCTCCTTGAGGTCGTAGGCATTGCGCATCTGCTCCTGCAGGAAAGCCTTGAGCTCCTCCATCGACAGGCCCTGCACATCGCCTGGCTTGAGATCTTCAAGCAGGTAGATGAATTCCTTGACCTTGCCCACCAGCCGCTCGAGATCCCATTCCTCAGGAGGCAGCTCGGGGTTCACGTAGGCCTCCACAATATCGTCGATGGTGCGCTCGCCATAGCCGATCACCTGAGCTTTGAGTTCACGACCCTCCAGCACCCGGCGCCGCTCGGCATACACGGCCTTGCGCTGGTTGTTCATCACCTCGTCATACTCGAACACCTGTTTGCGGATGTCGTAGTAATACGTTTCCACCTTCTTCTGGGCGCCCTCGAGCGAACGGGTGAGCATGCCCGATTCGATCGGCATGTCCTCCTCCACCCGGAAGGCGTTCATCAGGCCGGCCACCCGGTCGCCGCCGAAGATGCGCAGCAGGTTGTCTTCCAGCGACAGGAAGAAACGGGTGGAGCCGGGGTCGCCCTGGCGACCGGCGCGGCCGCGCAACTGGTTGTCAACCCGGCGCGATTCATGCCGCTCGGTGCCGATCACGTGCAGGCCGCCCGCCTCGCGCACACCGGCCTCTTCGGCCTTCGTCACGCCCTCATATTCGCCCTTCACCCGGGCGATCAGATCGCGCAAAGCCTGGATCTGGGCGTCGTTGGTGGGGGCCTTCTCGGCCGCCTGGGCGATGCGATCTTCCAGCTCCAGCACCGTGAGCTGCCTGTCGCCCCAGGCCTTCACCAGATCATGGGCCAGCTCGGAGAGCGACTGCTCGGTGGCATCGCTGAGGGCACAGGGGTAGAGGGCACCAATGGCGCGGGCCTCCGAGGGTGGCTTGGCAGCAGCGGCGGCTGAAGCGGCACCGAAACCGGGGGCTGCCTCAGGAGCCCGCTGCAGGGGCACAGGGGGTTTGTGGCCTTCCTCCGGCCGCACCAGGCGGGGCAACAGCACTTCCCGCAGCTTGAGGCGGGCCATGTAATCGCTGTTGCCGCCGAGAATGATGTCGGTGCCGCGGCCGGCCATGTTGGTGGCGATGGTCACGGCGCCGGAGCGGCCCGCCTGGGCCACGATCTCGGCCTCACGCTCCACGTTTTCCGGCTTGGCGTTGAGCAGGTTGTGGGGAATCTGCTGCTCGGCGAGCAGGGCACTGAGCAGCTCCGACTTCTCCACGCTGGTGGTGCCCACCAGCACCGGCCGACCCTGCTTGTGGATCTCGGCCGTTTCCAGGGCCACGGCCCGCCACTTGGCGGCCTCGGTCTTGTACACCTGATCGGTCCAGTCCTGCCGGGCACGGCTGCGGTTGGTGGGCACGATCGCGACCTCCAGCTTGTA
>JBILDP010000094.1:0-7970 GCA_044352535.1 Prochlorococcaceae cyanobacterium | reverse complement strand
CGCCCACGCCAACAGGCCACTTCACGGCCTTGCCCTTGCCCACCTTGCTCTTCCACTCCTCGGAGAAGCAGGCGAGCGAGTTGGTGAACGCGTAGGTGGTACCGCTGCCGTCGGAGCGATGGGCCACGGTGATCGGACCGTCCGGACAGCCCAGCTGCTTCCAGTTGCTGATCTTGCCGAGGTAGATCTCGGCCAGCTGGGCCTGGGTGAGCTTGAGGCTGGGGCAATTGGGATTGTTGTAGGCGGGGGTCACGGTGCCACCCAGCATCGGGATCTGCACCGCTCCCCGTTTGGCGGTGGCATCCTTGCTGAAGTCCTCGGCGGCGAGCTGCTCATCGGTGGCGCCGAAATCAACCGAGCCCGCCAAAAACTGGCGCACCCCGGCACCGGAGCCCACCGACTGGTAATTCACCTGGTTACCCGTTGCTGCAGCGTACTCCTGGCTCCAGCGCTGGTAGGCCGCTGCGGGGAAGGTGGCACCGGCACCGCTGATGGTAGGCAACTTGGCACCGCCACCACCGCAGCCGCTCACCAGCAGGCCGAGACCAACAGCAGCACCGACAGGAGCGAAAGACCGTTGCATGACTGAGCAGTGGGCAGCGAGCCTGTCCTAGGCGACGGCACCAACAACCAACCCTAAGCCCAGGTTAAGAAGCTTGGATCCCAGGTTGAAGCTCCCTGACGGGACAAACCGGAATGCAACTGGAATGCAACTGGAATGCAAACACAATGCAAAAAAGGGAGGCCGAAGCCTCCCTTCAGCTGAGCACCGACATGCAGTGAGTGCGGCGGCTTACTTGCCGATCCGAGCCACAGCCTTCTTGGCCTGGGCCAGGATGCTGCCCTTGAGCGGCACGTAGCCCAGGTTGTCGGCTTGATTCTGGGCTGGACCCAGCAGGAACATCATCGCCTTGCGGATGTCACCGGCCTTGGCACCGTTGCCCTTTTCGTAGGCCAGGATCCAGGTGAGGGTGGAGATGGGATAGCTGGCGGCGCCGGCGGGATTGGGATCTTCACCGGCCAGGCGGGAATCCAGCTTGATGTTGTTCAGGGCCGCGGCACCACCGGCAAGGGTGGGCATCACATATTTGCCTGCCTTGTTCTGCAGGGCTGCAGCCTTGATCTTGCCCTTCACATAGGCCTGGTTGAGATAACCGATGGCGCCGGGGGTGTTGCTGATCACACCGGCCACGCCCTCGTTGCCCTTGCCGCCCACACCCACGGGCCACTTCACGCTCTTGCCCTCACCCACCTTGCTCTTCCACTCCGGAGAGAAAGCCGAAAGGGAGTTGGTGAAGGCGAAGGTGGTGCCGCTGCCATCGGAGCGATGGGCCACGGTGATCTTGCCCTTCCCGCACTTCAGCTGCTCCCAGGTGTTGATCTTACCCAGGAAGATATCCACGGCCTGCTTCTGGGTGAGCTGCAGCTTGGGGCAGTCGGCCTTGTTGAAAGCGACGGCAATAGTGCCACCCACAGCTGGAAACTGCACCACGCCGCGGCTCACCTTGGCGGCTTCAGACGCTTTGATCGGCTCGTCTGTGGCACCAAAGTCAACCGTGCCGGCCACATACTGACGGACACCCGCACCCGAGCCGACCGACTGATAGTTCACGCGCACACCCTGCTTGGCGGCGCTGGCAAATGCAGCCTGGTAGAAGGGGGCGGGAAAGGTGGCGCCAGCACCGCTGAGGGTGCTCTGGGCCGAAGCCGTGGCACCCGCACCAATGGCAGCGATGGAGCCAAAGATCAGGGCCTTCTTGGCGAAGGTCATGGGAAAGACTTTTTCGGTCTCTTCTTAGTTAGCAATTCAGATATCCCAGCGTCGTTAGCAACTGGTTAAGCCCTGCTCAAGATCCCCCTTCGGAATCCCCAGCAGACCAGCATCCAAAAAAAAGCCTCCCCGAAAACGGGGAGGCTGGAAGCGTGCGAGTCGTGAGTCTAAACTAATTGATGGCAAGCTCGTGCGAGGAAAGAATCTGCCATCAGCAACGGTTGATCAGAAGCGGAACGTGGTTTGAATCACGCCACCCCAACTGGAGCCGCCGTTGTTGTCGTCGTTGTAGTTGTTGTCGATCCAGAAGATCGCCGGAGTCACCGAGATGTTGTCGGAGACACGGAAGCGATAGAAGAACTCATACATCAGACCCATCTCACTGTCGACGTAGAGGGGGCTACCGATGGCGAAGCCAGCGGCGTTGCCCTTCGCGAACACGTCGCTCCACTGCAGACCAGCCATCCAGGACCAGATGTCACCGGTGTAATCAGCCGGTGTGCCGCCTGCATAGTTGGTGTAGCTGAAACCGGCAGAGATCGAAGGGATCCAGCCGGCATCCATGGGCTGCCAGTAACCGGCAAGCGAAACACTGTTGCTGTCCTGACCAGGAGCCAGGTTGCGCGGTGCACTGTTGGGGTCGCGCAGGCGGGCATTCTCGGAGCCGTAGCGGTAGGCCACGGCGGCACCCCAGTTCTGACCCTTCACACCCAGCTGGGCCAGAAGGTTCTGGGCACTGTCGCTGCTGAAAGCGCCGATATCGGAGTTCGCATAGCCAGGGCCTTCAGCGCCGTCCTGGGATACCCAGTTCACGTCGAAGGACACGAAGGGATTGCCCTTCTTCACCTTCTGCTTCCAGGACAGACCGGCACCGGCGCCGGTCGCCTTGTTGTAGGTGCCGGTGGCACCGGCCAGGTTGAAGAAGTCGAGGATGTCCGACTTGAAGGCGGTGGGCAGGAAGGTGAGCATCTCGGTGTTGCGGATCAACGCACCCACCGAAACCTTCACCTCATCCCCAACAGGGAACATGTAGTACAGACGGTCGATGCTGACGCAGGAACCGTTGCCATCGCCACAGGCGTTTTCTTCAGCCTTGTCGAGCTTGAACACGTTGCCGCTGCTGCCGAAGGGGTCAGCGGAGAAGTTGCCGCTGCGCAGGCGGGTCCGCAGCAGGTCCTTGCCGGAGAAGCTGGTATCGAAGCTCAGGCGAACGTCGTAGTTGAAGGTGGTGCGATTCAGATTGTTATCGCCTTTGAACCAATCATCGGCGCCGCCGATGATCATGCTCACCTCACCCTTGAGCTTGGTGGTGGTGGAGAACTGCTGGGCCTCCAGCACGCCCACCTTCTTCTCCAGCCCATCCACGCGACCACGCAGGGTGGCCAGTTCGGCCTGGAACTCGTCCATCAGGCGCTTGAGCTCGTCGGTCACTTCGGTGACGCGATCGAGACAGGCGTTGAGCAGCGCCGCCGCTTCATAGCGGGTCATGGCCTGGCGGCCCTTGAAGGTGCCGTTGGGATAACCGGCCACGCAGCCGTATTTCTCCACCAGGTTGCTCAGGGCCTGGTAGGCCCAGTCGGTGGGCTGCACATCGGAAAACTGGGTGACACTGGTCACCTGGTTCTGGGATTCCCAGGCACGGAAGCGGTCCACATCCTGCTGCTGCATGTAGTCGTTGATGGCAGCAGCGCCATTCAGGGAAGCCAGCTCATTGGCCGACGCGGCCATGGGAGCCAGCAGGCCGGTGCCGGCCATGGCCAGCAGCAGCTGTTGGAAAGGTTTCATCGGGTCCTCACACCGATAGGGAGCGGCTTTAAACAAAAGCCGCACGGAACCTATGGCGTGATCAGCATCAAAACCAGCACCGGGAACACCGGCGACTTGTGTCGCGGAACACAAGTGAAAGGGGCTGGCTTGAAGTGGATCTGCTGATCGGGGCTCAGAAAAACAGACGGCCGTAGCTCTCGTCCTGCGAGCGCGCCTGCCCGGGCTGAGCCACAAACTCAGGGCCGCCATTTTCCTGGCTGGAGGACTGGCTACGGAAGGGATAGAGAGCGGCATCATCGAGGCCCGCCATCTCCTGCAGCTGGCAGCGCAACCAGTGGCGAAACACCAGCAGGGAGCCGTAGTCGGCCAGGCGCGCATCACCGCTGAACAGAATGCAATCGCTGGGATCCATGGATGCCATGAGGCTCTGCCCCCACCTTTAGGCGAAGATGCCCGCCGCGCGCATTAACAGATCCTTAACCCAATAGCCCGGCCCTGCTGGTGAACAGGAGCGCATCAGCAGCAGAGACCAGCGCCGGCGCCCCCTCGGCAACCAGAGGGCATCGGCCTGCTCCCGCCAGAGATCCCAGCAGCGGGCATCGGTGAACAGCAGCAACGCATGCAGCTGCGGCAAGGTGTTCACCAGGCCCGCCGCCAGCTGATCGTCGATCGCCTTGCGCAGCACCTGCAGATCGTTGAGCTCGCCGAGCAGGTCCTGGCCCTGGCGCAGATGGTCGATCCAGGGCAGCAGTGCCTCGCCGGAGTGGGGCGCGAGGTTCTCGAGCCGGTAGCGGGCGGTCTTGAGTTGCTTGCGCAGATCATGCAGGGTGTCGACATCCACACCCGGCTTCGCCACCAGCCAACCTGGGTGGAGCATCAGCTCCTGGAGGAAGGGGAGCTGCCACTCCAGCAGCCAATCGCGCGCGGGTTCATCGGCCAGGGCCGTGAACCGGGGCTTCTTCAGCCACTGCTGCAGGGCCGCCACCATCGCCAGATGGGCGCTGCTATGCAGCACCTTCTCGAGGTGTTCCTGGGCCAGGTCGCGCTCGCGCTGCAGGGTGCGCAACACGGGCCCGAGAGCCGTGACCTCCTCCTGGGGTAGCTGGGGCAGGAAGGTGTTGAGCAGGCGCCCCTGCAGCACATCGAGGTCACGGGCCAGGCCCAGCCGCCGCACCGATTTGGCCAGGCGCTGGTCGCTCGCCGCCTTGGGCAGCGCCAGCACCGGCGCAAACTGCTGCAGGGTGGTGCGCAGACGCCGCATCGCCACCCGCATCTGATGCAGGGGCTCGGGATCGCGGCGGTCGAGCACCTTGTGGTGCCCCTTCACCACCCGTTGCAGATGGTGCTGGATCAGGCCGTGGGCCAGGGCACCGTTGCTGAGGAGATGCAGCGGACCGGCGCGATGGCCTGCACTGGCACGGATCGGATCAGCCATGGTTCAACTCAACAGGGGCAGGAGCGGCCGGGGGTTAAGGGCAGGTCATCGGCCTAGCCACGGGGGCGGATTCCGGTCCAGTCGCCAAACCAGCCGCGCCGCTTCAGCCACAGGGCCTGCAGGGCCGCGATCAGCGCCATCAGCAGCAACACCACCGGATAGCTGTACGCCCATTCGAGCTCGGGCATCCCCTTGAAGTTCATGCCATAAACCCCGGCGATGAAGGTGAGCGGCGCAAAGATGCTGGTGAGGATCGTGAGCGTTTTCATCACCTGGTTCATGCGATTGCCCACGCTGGCGGCATAGGCCTGGGTGATGGCGTCGCACTGGTTGCGCAACAGCTCGCAGTTCTGAAACAGCAGCTCCACCAGCTCGCCGATCTCCTCGAAGCCGGCGCGGGCTTCCGGGCCCAGGAGCTCCTGGCCCTGGCGCAACAGCACCCGCACCTCATGGCGCAGCGGCCACATCTGGCTGCGGATCGTGCGCAGGTTGGTGCGATACACAAAGCTGCGCTCCAGCAGCTGCGGCCGTGGATTGCGCAGGGCCAGTTCCTCGATGTCGGAGAGGCGGTTGGCGAAGTGCTCGAGCAGCGGGAACAGCTCATCGAGCAGGGAATCCACCAGGTAGTGGAGGATGTCGTCGAGGTCACGCTGATCGGGCACGCCCGCCCGCGATTGCAACCAGTGGGTCACCTCGGCAAAGGCCTCGCCGTCGGCCGCTTCCTCCACCGTGACCAGCAGATTGGGCAGCAGCAGCATCCCAACCTGAGAGCTGATCAGGTGCTGGGCGTCGTGGGCCAGGCGCAGGCGATGCAGCACCACCAGCAGGGCGTCACCGTAGCCATCCACCCGCGGCCGCTGGGGGGTCTGCAGCAACGGTGGCAGCAGCACCTCCGGCACGCCCAGATCGACCAATAGGCCATGGATCTGCTGGGGATCGGCCAGGCCGAGCACCCTCAGCCAGATGGGCGTGCCCGCCGGCAGCGGCGGCAGCGCCTCCCCACACCCCTGCCAGCGCATCAACCGCGGCCCCTGGGGCTCCAGCAGCACCAGGCAGAAGCTGGTGGGCTGTCGGCCGCCGTGCACATAGAGCTCGGTGGGCAGCTGGCCGGGGCGCTGCTCCAGCAGGTAGGAGCTCAGAGAGCCTGGGGTTGCACGCAGCACGGCGGATCGGGCAGGGTCCAGTGGTCCAACAGGTGGCCACCTCCCACCAGCGTGGCCTGCAACAGCAGGCACGACACGATGTCGAGCCAGTAGGTGCGCAGCAGCGACGTCATGGGCCAACACGGCCAGCGGAGGTGCTGATCCTTGGGACGATCCGCTCTGGCGTCGGTGCCCCAGGGCACAGGCCATGAAAGGAAGACACAGGCTCCCCACCACGTTTCGGCTGGGATTACCTCCCCTTAATCGGCCGTTCTTAAGGTCTGGAATCCTGTGCTCCCGTGATCGTGCCCTCCGGCCCGCTCGGATCCAGCCCCCAGCCGGCAGAGCCGGAGGCACAGGAGCCCGGCGATCTGCGGGTGCCGATGGAAGCCCATTCCAGCTATCGGGCCGGCGACTGGACGCCCAAGCGGCTGATGTTTCACCAGAATCTGGAATCCTTCGCCGAGCGGGTTGGACTGCTAGTTGGACTGCAGAGCAACGGCAAGGTGAGCCAGGAAGAGGCCTACGCCGAAATCCGCCGCATGTGGAAGGAGCTCAAGGACAGCAGGAGCAACCTGCTCAACCAGCCAAAGGGCTAGTTGAAGGGCTGAACCCGCATGCGCCGATTCAGAGCGCCATGGCAGCCAGATGGTTGCAGCTGCGCTCCAGGTGCTGGCTCACCCGCCGCAGCCAGCGGATCGCCTCCAGCCGTGCCGTGCCGGCGTCCACGTCGAGCTCCCCGCGCGCCACCGCCGCCAGCACCTCCTGGCGGTAGGGCGAGACCCGGCGATGCAGGGCCTGGGCACAGCTGCCCGACACCACCGCAGCCTCCGCCCACTGGCGCTGGCCGACCAGCGCCTGCAATCGCTCCACGGCAGTGAGCAACTGACTCCGCTCCTGGAGAAGACTGGCGCTGGTGGCGGCGGTGCGCAGCCGGTCCTGGTCTTCCTCGCAGCGCTCATGCAGTCGCTGCAGATGGTCGAGCCCGTGCAGCAGGTGCAGCAGCGCTTCCCCGCCGAGGCCCCGCCCCGGGGCCAGGTGGATCTGGTCGAGGTAGAGCTCAAGGTGGTCGAGGTCGGCCTGCAGCACTGCCAGCTGCTGGTTGCTGCCCCTGGGGCTGCCGCCATTGCCGTTGGCCAGCCCATCGCGCAGCAGCTGCAGCAATTCCAGCAGGCAAGACACCAGGGCAGTCCGGGCCTGGCTGAGCGCCAGCAGGGGATCGGCCGGCGGCGTGTCGGCCAGCTCGTCGATCGAGCGGCCCGGCCCCGGCCGCACCAGGCGCCGGATCAGGGCGGCGAAGGGCCCGGTGACCGGCAGCACCAGCAGCACCCCCAGCAAGTTGAAGCCGCTGTGGAAAGCCGTGAGGGCGAATTCGGGATCCCGCGCGGCCAGAGCGGGCCACAGCCGCTGCAGCAGCCCCAGGTAGACGGGCAGCAGCAGGAAGGCGGCCGCCGCCGTGAACAGGTTGAAGATCACGTGGGCGGCCGCCGTACGCCGGGCGCTGAGGCTGGCGCCGAGCGAGGCCATCAGGGCGGTCACGGTGGTGCCCAGATCCATGCCGATCACCAGAGCGCAGGCCTGGGGGAGCGCGATGGCACCGGCGGCCATCGCCGCCAGGGTGGTGGCCACCCCCGCCCCAGAGGAGTGGGTGATCACGGTGCTGAACAGGCCCAGCAGCAGCAGCTGCAGCCGCCCGCCCGGGCTCGTGGCATCAAAGCGGGCCGGATCGAGCAGCAGCCCCTGTCCTGCCAGCGCCTGCTGCAGCGCACCGATGCCCACAAACAGCAGGGCAAAGCCAGCCAGAGCCTGTCCCACCAGCGCCTGGCGGCCGCGCCCCAGCAGCCGCAGGGCCGCA
>JBILDP010000093.1:0-8014 GCA_044352535.1 Prochlorococcaceae cyanobacterium | reverse complement strand
CGAGAATGGCGAAGACGTCCTCGGCCGCTGAAAGGCCCTGTTGCAGGGCGGCATTGGCCTTGGCCAGCCCCTTGAACGGGGCGTAGCAGAGGTAGAGCGAGGTGAGGAAGGCGAAGAGGCTGCCGGTGGTGCGGCTGCCGGCAATCACCGCTTCACCGCCATAGAGGAGCACGGCGCTGAAGCCCAGGGCACCGATCAGCTCCATCAGCGGCTGGTTCACCAGCTTGGCGCGGGTGGTGCGCAGCGCCGAGGCCAGCACCGACTGGTTTTCGACCTGGAAGCGCTCCAGCTCGTAGGCCTGCATGCCGAAGATCTTCACCACCCGGGACCCCACCAGGGCCTCCTGCAGGTAGGCGGCCAGCTGGGCCAGTCGGGTCTGCCCCTGGCGCGAGTGGCGACGCACCTTCTTGGAGGAGCGCAACACGGGCCACACGCCCAGCGGAAACAGGATGAAGGCAATCAGCGACAACAGCCAGTCCTGGTAGAAGGCCACCACCACCAGGGCCGCCAGGGTGAGGCCATCCTTCACGAAGCTGGAGAGGCCATCCACCAGGCCGCTCTTCACCAGGGTGACGTCGGTGAGCACCCGCGACACCAGCATCGTGGAGGGGTGCCGGTCGACATAGGACTGGGGCAGCTCCAGCACCTTGGTGGCCAGATCCGCACGCAGGTCGGCGGTGATCCGCTGGCCCACGGATTCCGTGAGAAACCCGCCCAGGTACTGGGATACGGCCCGCAGGGCAATCACCCCCACGATCACCAGCGGGGCCAGATACAGGCGACCGCGGTCGCTCGACGGCAGCACGTCGTCGAACAGAAAGCGGATCACCAGCGGTACCAGGCCCGTGGTGGCGCCATAGATCACGTTGAACAGCAGTGCCAGGCTGAACAGCGGCCACAGGTAGCGCCGGCCATAGCCCAGAAAGCGGCGATGCAGCGGGCGGGTCATGGCAACAGCTCCAGCACGAGATCGGCGGCCCGCTCGGAGGCCCCGGCCGGGCCCATCTTCGACCGCAGCTCCGCCACCGCCGCATCCACCTCGGGGCGCCGGGCCCGCAGCTCCGCAGCGGCCCTCACCAGCGCCGCCGGCCGCACCTCCCGCTGCAGCAGCTCCGGAAACACGCGACGGCCCAGCACCACATTGGGCAGGCCCATGGTGCGGCGGCCGATCACCAGCTTGGCCAGCAGATAGGTGAGCCGAGAAAAGCGGTACACGATCACCGGCGGACAGCCCAGCAGGGCCGTTTCCAGGGTGGCCGTGCCCGAGGCGATCAGGCCGGCATCGGCGGCGGCCAGGAGGTTGTAGGTATCCCCGGCGATCAGCGGCAGCGACAGGGGCCCGCCCGCCACCTGCTCCAGAAAGAGCCGATCCACGGTGGGGGCCTGGAGCAGAACCACCTGCCAGCCGTCGGCCCTGAGCAGCTCGGCCGCCTTGAGCAGATCCGGCAGCAGCAGGCGCACCTCACTGCGGCGGCTGCCGGGCATCAGCGCCAGCAGCGGCTGGGTCTCCGAAAATCCATGGCGCCGGCGCGTTTCCGAGCGGTCTGCACTCACCCGCAGGCCATCCAGCAACGGATGACCCACGTAGCGGGCGAAGGGCCGGCCGTGGGCATTGAAGATCGCTTCCTCAAATGGAAAGATCACCGCCAGCCGATCGATGAAACCCGCCATGCGCCGGGCCCGGCCCTGGCCCCAGGCCCACACCTGGGGGGCGATGTAGAAGAAGACAGGGATACCCCGGCGGTGGGCTTCCCGCGCCACGAACTGGTTGAAGCCGGGATAATCAACCAGCACCACCACATCGGGGCGGTGCCGATCCATCTGCCGCTTGAGCAGGCGCATCACCCGCCAGTGGCGGGGAATGCTGCCGGCGATCTCCACCAGCCCGGCGGCCGAGAGCTGGTTCACATCCGCCAGCAACTCCATGCCGGCCGCCCGCAGCTGGGCACCACCCACCCCCACCACCACGGCCTCAGGACAACGGCGCCGCAGGGCCTGCACGAGATGGCCGCCGTGCAGATCACCGGAGGCCTCACCGGCCACCAGCAGGAGGCGAGGAGCCCGGGATGTATCAGCCATCGGCAGCTCCTGCAAGCTGCAGCTGCACCGCCTCAGCGATGGCGCGCACGGCCTGGGGGTCGAGCGTCAACGGCATCGGCACCACCCGCTGGCGCCAGCCCACGGGCAACCGCTGCCAGTCCTTGACGGTGGTCACCAAGGTGGCGTGGTGGGCGTCGGCATGGTGCTGCAGGCGCTCCAGATCGTTCTGAGCATAGGGATGGTGGTCGGGGAAGCCCAGCCGCTCCACCACCCGCAGACCAGCCCGATCGAGGGCCGCAAAAAACTTGCCCGGCAGGCCGATGCCACAGAAGGCCACCAGCTGCTGACCAGCCAGACCCGGGGGCGGCTCGATCCAACTGGCCACGGGCAGCTGGGGTTTGGCGCCGGGCCAGGGGAGCCCTGGCTCGCCCCCTGGGCTCGCGGCCACTGCGGCTGCCGCGCTGCCGGTGAGCACCAGCAACGCGGCCCGGCCCAGCTGGCTGGCTGGCTCACGCAGGGGCCCTGCTGGAAACAGCAGGCCGTTGCCCAGGCCATGGGCCCGATCCAGCACGGTGATGTCGCAGTCGCGCGCCAGGCGCCAGTGCTGCAGGCCGTCGTCGAGCAGCAGCAGGTTGGCGCCGGCGGCGATGGCCGCCCAACCTGAGGCCACCCGATCACGCCCCACCCACACCTGGGCCCCAGGCAGCTGCTGGCGATACTCCAGGGCCTCGTCGCCCACGGCAGCGGCATGGTGATGGGCGCCCACGCGGCAGGGTGCCTGGCGCTTGCTGCCGTAGCCCCGCAGCAGCACCGCCACCCTCCAGCCGCGGCGCTGCAGCTCCCGGGCCAGGGCAATCACCAGTGGCGTTTTGCCCGTGCCCCCCAGGGTGATGTTGCCCACCGACACCACCGGCACCGGCAGGCGCACCGGGTTGGCGCGGGCCCGATCCCAGCCCACCGCCAGGCCATAGAGCCACCCCAGGGGCTGGAGCAACCGGGCCACCGGTCCGCGCCGGCGCTGATACCAGAAGCGGGGCGTGGCGAGCAGCAAACGCGGGAAGGAATGAACAGCAGAACAGAGCCGAACCGGCAAGCACAGCCATAGGCTGACCGTCCTGCGATTGATCGGGTGAGGGGATGATCCTCGGGCACATCGGGGCGCGCCAGGGGAGCAAGGGTGTACCCGGCAAGAACTTCGCGTCCCTGCACGGCAAGCCCCTGATCGACTGGTCGCTCGATCAGCTGTTTGCTAATCCCCGGGTGAGTGCGGTGGTGGTCTCCACCGACGACGAGGCCATCTACACCCACGCCCTGCGCCGC
Source organism: Prochlorococcaceae cyanobacterium (assembly GCA_044352535.1). Taxonomy (GTDB): domain Bacteria; phylum Cyanobacteriota; class Cyanobacteriia; order PCC-6307; family Cyanobiaceae; genus NIES-981. Next base: position 4,654 of record JBILDP010000093.1, on the reverse strand, counting down.
GGGGCACTCGCCATCGGCCTGCGCCCTGCCGCCCTCGCGACTGACGATGCCCCGAAGTGGGGGGTGTGGCAGCACGCGCTGACCGCAGCGGAAGCTGTCCTGACGGAGCTGGGGATGGGGGAGGTTTCCGTGTTTCTGGACCTTGATTGCACATCTCCATTGCGCAGTCAGGCCGACATCAATGGCGTGCTGGATCTGTTTGAGGCTGAACGGCCCGACATGGTGATGAGCGTCTGCGAGGCGCGCAAGAATCCCTACTTCAATCTGGTGGAACCCGATGCCACTGGATCCCTGCGGGTCTCCAAGCCGCTGCCGGGAGGAATCTGGGCCCGACAGCACGCTCCCGCTGTCTTCGAGCATGTGGGCGTCGCCTACGCCATCCAACCGTCATATCTCCGCCAGGCCAGCACGCTCTACGAAGGAAGGGTGCTCCCCTTCGTGGTGCCGGCAGAGCGCTGCCATGACATCGATACTCCCTTCGATTTCAGGCTCGTTGAGTTTCTCCTGGGGGAGCAACTCAACGGCATGAACCAGACGGCCCGATAGCGGCCAGAAGCCCAGGAATCGCCTCGAGAGTGCGTGGCACGGCAGCGGAATGGGCGGCCACGAACCGCTCAATCATCTGCCGCGATGGGCGACTGGCTGAGCACAGATAGCGGGCCAGTGCTTCCTGGTCTGCCACACACAGAGCAACCCCCGCCGCCATGGCCTCGCAGAAGGGATATTCGATGGTGTGCACGTGCGGACCGGTCACCACCGGTTTGCCGAGCACCAGGGCTTCAGAAATGTTGTGCGCCCCCTTGAGACTGAAGCCTCCGCCCACGACCACCTCATCGGCCATCGCGAGATAGGCGTACATCTCGCCCAGGCTGTCTCCCAGGAGCACATCCGGACCGGCATTCAGGTGAGGCTGCAGCTGAGCAGGCCGCAGCTGGGCAGGCCACTGGCGGGGATCGAATGCCCCCCCCAGGGCGGAGCGCCGCAGCACGACAAGGCCGGCCGCAGCGAGCAGTTCCGCCACCGCGTCAAAGCGTTCGGGTCGGCGTGGCACGTACACCACCAGGGGCATGGGCTGGTCGCTGGCCTGCTGGTGGGCACGCACGGCATGGATCGCATGCAGGTAGGTGGGATCTTCCCCCTCGATCGCGCTGGCGATGCAGATCACGCGGCGATGCTCTGCGCCTAGCCAGTGGCGCGCCGCCCGCCCCGCCGCCACCAGCTCGGCCGGCACGGGCTGATCAAAGCGCAGTTCACCGGTCACGGCGATGTTGGCCAGGCCGATCGAGGCGAAGCGCTGCCGCTGCAGCTCCGACTTGACCAGGGCACCGGCAAATCCCCGCATCAGGGCCTGGCGGATCGGCAGACGCGTCGAGTCGCGGGCCAGGGAACGCGACGGGTACTGGGCATTGCACATCAACAGCGGCACCCTGGCCGCCCGCGCCGAGGCAATCATCTGCGGCCAGATCTCAATCTCCATCACCAGGCCGTAGGCGGGCCGGAACGCCCGCAGAAAGCCCCGATAGGCCCATCCTGTCTCCAGCGGCACCCACACCACCCTCACCCGACCGGCAGCGATCGCGGCCGCGAACACCCGCTCCGCCTCGCCGCGCCCGGCGGGGGTGAAGTGGGTGGTGACCACCCGCTCGCCCCGCTGCAGCAGCGCCTGGATCAGTGGCACCGCGGAGCGCAGCTCCCCCAGGCTCACGGCATGCACCCACACCGCCCCAGGGCGCCAGGAGCGATGCCAGCCCCAGCGTTCCGCCAGATGGGAGCGGTACACCGGATCACGCCGGCTCCGCCAGAGCAGGTAGAGCAGCAGGAGGGGCAGGGTCGCCGTCCAGAGGGCGGACCACAGGGCGATCCCGAGGCGCAGAGCACGACTCATGGCGCCACTGGGATCAGATCGGCCAGGGCGTGAGCGAGTGGCCGGATCCTGCCCTGCAGCTCCGCCAGGAGATCCGTGGCGCGCTTGGCCTGGGCAGCCGCATCGAGCGACCGCAGGGTCTCAGCCAGGGCACCGGGCGACACGCAGCTCGCGGCGGCAGCGGCGTCGAGCATGGCGTAGTCGGCGCTGAAATTCGCCACGTCGGGACCATGCAGCACTGCCGCACCGAGAGCCACCGGTTCCCAGGGATTGTGCCCACCGATCCGATCAAAGCCTCCCCCCACCAGGGCCACAGACGCCAGGCGATACCAGAGTCCCAGCTCGCCATAGCTGTCGGCAAGCCACACGGTCTGCCCAGGTCCCGGGAGCTCCCCGCGACTCCGCCGGGCCGCCGGCAGGCCCGCCGCCGCCAGCTCGGCGCCGATCGCATCACCGCGGGTGGGATCACGGGGCACCAGGATGAGCAGCCAGCCTGGCAACTGCCGCTGGGCGGCGATGGCCTCAGCCTCATCGGCCGGATGGGTGGAGGCCGCCACCCAGATGCGCCGACCGGCCAGCCGACCCTGCAGCCGTGACAGCTCAGCCGGATCCGCCTTCAGGGCCGGAGCAAAGGGCTTGAGCGACCCATCCACGCGCACGGCAGGGGCACCCAGGCTGCGGAGACAGGCCGCACTGGTGGTGTCCTGGGCGGAGACCAGGGCAAAGCGCTGGAGCAGGGGGGCGTAGAGGCAGCGCAGGCGGTGTCGACGGCGATGGCTGGCCCCACTGAGCCGGGCATTCACCATGGCCAGGGGAATGCTCCGACGCGCCGCGGCGGCGACGGCTCCGGGCCAGAGATCCTGTTCAGCCCAGATCGAGAGGGCCGGGCGCCAGTGCGCGAAGAAGCGCCGCAGATAGGGCGGTGCGTCCAGAGGAAGGAACTGATGCTGGGTGCGCGGCGGCAGATTGGCAGCCAGCACCTTGGCTGAGGAACTGGCCGTGGAGGTGACCAGAAACTGAACATCCGGTCGCAGGCGACTGAGCTCGGCAATCAGGCCGCGCAAGGCCAGTACCTCTCCCAATCCCACCGCATGGCACCAGACCAGGAGTCCCTCGGGACGCCTGGCGGTGGCCTGTCCCAGCTTTTCGCGCCAACGCCGCGGGTGCTCCTTGCCCCGCGCCAGCCGACGTCTGAGCAGCGGTGGGGCCCAGGGGAGCAACAGCCAACTGAGCACTCCGTAGGCCGTCAGACAGGGTGAGCGCATCGCCGGCCCCCGCACATCAGATGGCCCCCGCACATCAGACAACGTCGTGGAAGGTTTTCTGCAGGCCTCGCGTCCAGAAGGACGGATCGGAGAGCACCTCCACAAAGCGATCAGCCGCCCTGCCCTCGCCGAAGCCGCGATCGGGGGTGGAACGCTGCCCCCATTGACGCCGGAGAAACGCGGCGATGGTGGCCGTGTCGTGGGCCGCACAACTCACCACGGAAGCGGCAAGGGCTCTGTTGGCCTGACGGCTGCCGACATCGAGCGAAGGAAGTCCCAGGAACGGGGCCTCGCGAACGCCTGCGCTGGAGTTGCCCACCAGGCAAGCGGCATTTTTCATCAGCTCCGAGAAATGGGCAAAGCGCATCGAAGGAATCAGACGGAACTGCTCTGACGGCAGCTGCTCGAGTACAGAAAAGATGGCTTCAGAACCTGGATCGTTGTTGGGAGCGATCACCACAAAACAACGGCCAGAGGCCTGCAAGGCCTCAAACAACAGCCTGGCCTGCTCTCCCATCGTGTCCTGCTCACTGGTGACCGGATGAAAGACAGCAATTCCGTAGTGATCGAACGGGATTGCATAACGACTTTTCACCTCATCAAGACCAACACCCGAAAAACCAGCATGAAAGTCAAGCTCTGGACTGCCAATGATATGAATCGACTCAGGTGGCTCCCCCAAAGCCATCACCCTTCGAGCCGCCTGCGGGGAGGAAACGAAATGATGGGTACAGAGCTTGGAATTGCAATGACGGAACGCCTCATCAATGGTGCCCGAAACCTCTCCGCCCTCGATATGGGCAGAGGGAATGTAATTCGTTGCCGCCACCAAGGCCCCCGCGAGGGCCTCAATTCGGTCCCCGTGAATCACGATCAGGTCAGGCCTGTCTTCTGCCAGATAGTCTGAAAATCCCAGCACGGTCTTCGCCAGAATCACATCCTGGGGATCACCTGGCCGCTGATTGAGGAATTCATGCACAGCCACATCGGCCAGGCGATGCACCTCCAGCTTGGTCAGGCCATAGCGATCAAGCATGTGCATCCCTGTCACAAAAAAGCCGACCGCGTAACCGCTGGAGCGAGCAGCCAGCGCCAGAGGGCGCAACTTGCCGAAATCGGCACGGGTGCCAGTCAGAAACAGGACTTTCTTCATGCTTGCCATGGGACATCAGGTCCTAACAGAAGCCGCCCGGGAATCGAACTACAAAGGAGAGTGCATCATCACCCGCCCTGGCGACAGCCCCTGCCTTGGCAAGAGCCTCAACCACCTCACCAGCCTCAGCCAGCTCTACAGGCCCCACCAGGACAACACACATTCATAACGATGGTAAAGTGTAGCATCGAAAAATTGAGCCAGGCATGAAGATATCGAACACATGGCCATACATCTATGGTGCTGGCACAAGAAAAATCCTGCCACTTTATCGGCGCCTGCAACGACCAGCCCCAGGCGTCCTTCGCAGCCAGGCTGGCATGTCCCAACCCTGAGCCGATCATTCCCGCCTCAGACAAGCACTGCTTCAAA
>JBILDP010000298.1:0-8148 GCA_044352535.1 Prochlorococcaceae cyanobacterium | reverse complement strand
GACAGCGTTCCAGAAGGCTGCACGGTGGTGAGTCGCACACTTGCCGGAATGTTGTGCTTGGCCGAGTACTTTACGTCAAAGTCGCGCAGGTACTCGTATCCCTTAGGGAGCCAAGCCAACTGTTCGTTGGTTGCTTGCAAAACACCGGTTACCGACTGTCCAAGTCGACGGTTTTTAGAAACAATTCGGTTCGTCTTTGGGTATGGGTACTTGAGACCCGTGATCGTTTTTTGACAAAGGTATAGGAGCCGGGCAATTTCATTGAACTGCTTTTGCGATTCGACATTTGGAAGAAAAATTGTTGCAAGGTTGCAAGACTCTCCGTCGGCCAAACCAATCTCGGCACAAGGGTTGAAACCCTCAATGCTTGCGTCAGGTTTCTTTTCCCCCAAGCGGCCAACGGTTCGAGCCAACTTGCGGTTCAGTAGGCCGTACGGCTCTCCTGAGCCGTCGTAGCCTTTCCACAGTTCGGACATGATTTCGTCATAGCCGTCGGCGTAAATGGAGTTGTTTGAGTTTGCCCGCCAACCGGGAATAGCGCCGGTACCCCAGTTCTTGGCCCGCAGGAAAAGCACGTCATCGGGGTCACCAATAGCGATTTGGGCGGAACGGCGACTTGAGCCTGAAACAACAATTCGGCCAATGATGTTGGCAATGTCAAGGACGTCGACGCTGCGCAACTTCTTACCAGCCCGGTTGTCCATAACCTTGCAAATGTCGGCAATGCCTTCGATCAATGCGCCCGGACCCGATGCGGTACCACCAAAAGTCTTCAGTGGTGCCCCAAACTCACGAATAAGAATTGTTGAGTAACTGAACGACTTGCCCGTGTAGAAGTAGGACTTAAGCACAGCGTGCAGGATGCGCTTCCAGCCTTCCCGACTATCAGGAACAATAATGTCGGCGTCGTTGGTGCGTTCGTGGCTGACGGTCACACCCGAACGAACCTTGGGGAATTCGTGAATCTTTGACCGCTCTACGGAAAAACCGACGCCGCCGCCAAGCATCAAGTGATCGAAAAGAAATTCAAGGTCTTCAACTGACTCGATATTCACGAAGTAGCAGTTGTTCAGGGACGCTGCGTTAAAGGCTTGCACGAGCGGGGTCCCTAGTTGCCACAAAGCGCGACCACTGAATGAGCAACGGAGGTTGAACATGTGGTCAAAAAGTGCTTCGGCTTCGGCTTCGGTGTAAGGGGTGCCGATCTCGATAGCGCCGTTGATGACCCGTTGAAGAGTTTCGGGCCAAGTTTCGTTTCGGTCCGCCCCTTCCACTTTTCTGGAGTAGGTCCGCAGATAAACAATTTCTCCTAGTCCGCCAAAACCCCAAGGAGCATTTTTGGTCTTGTACGAGTCAACAAATTCTTGCGAAAGCATTTCATGCTCCTGAATGAAGGGTGGGTGGTAAAGATTTGATGAATAAGGGTTAGATTAAACCCAGTTCTCGTGCCTTGCCCACGGGCATTGCTGCCCCCTTTTGAGCAACGAGAATATTGATTTTAACGAATGACGACACCTGTCGCTCTTCGTAAACATCTTCAGGGACAACATAAATTTCCTCATGCTGCAAAGACGGAAAAATGGTTGGTCCTAGAAGTCTTGTTGGGGGCTCGAAATCACCCGTGCAATCACCTGTAGGATGACCGCAAACGGGGCACGGCATTCGAGTGGCGCCAATGATTTTTGCGTCGCCACCTAAAATTTCTTTTTCGTTGGCCGGGTGCCCCGTCATGTTTCCACCATACACGATTCGAAGTTGTCGGCAACTCCAAAAAGTGGTGATCCAGTTTAAGAAACCTGACTAAAGTTGGTGACTTGGAGGTAAGCGATGGAAAACGCGTTGATGGCTTTGTTTGGTGCCTTCACGGTAGTATCTTTTACTGTCGTTGCGCTGCTGATCAAAGGAAAATACCATGAATGAGAACGACCACCTCGAAGCAATCAATGAGGCAATCCGTGCCGCTGAACAGAAAATGGATTTAGCAGACCTTTCCGAGGAGGTAAGCGACGAAGACTTGGACCTTGTCTACGAATCGAGGTTTCACTGTGGAGTTTGCGTGGTCAGAACTGTCTTCGAGGAGGTCTGGCCGCCCATCTTGGGCTACGTCGACTTTTTGAAACGCCGTGACTCCGGGGAGTGAAAAAGTGCAACTTCCGCCCGTCTGTCCACATTGCGGCACTTATGTTGGGCAGTCGTATTGGGTGCACAGGGCTTTAGTCCATCCTGAGTTGAATCCGAAACCGCCCATGCCTGAAGAAGAAAAAAAGAAGAAAAAAAAGAAGGGCCGGTAATTTGTTTACTTTTCAGCGATGGGTTTTGGTTGCGCAGGCAGTTGTTGAGACGACAGGCAGGGTGGTTGCCGAAAGCGTTATGAGTAAACATTTTTTCCAAAAAAGTGCCGTGAAGGCGGAGCAGTTGGCCAATGCTTTGAAAGGGCCGTTAAACAAAAACGTTAATATTGTTTACGTTGTGAAAAAAAGCGGTACGCTAGAAAAGTAATATACAACAAGCCGCCCCGCCTCTTTTAGATTTAGAGGTTTGGAAGGTATTCCAACAACGGCCTTTCGGCCTACCTGTATTTTACTACCAGTCACTTGCACGAGTAACAAAAAATAGATTAAGGAACCCCAAATGCTGAAGTGCGGTCATAGGAAAAGTCAAAAATTGAAAGACGCCTACGGGGAGTATTTGCAATGCAAAATTTGTGGATACACTCGAGACTTGAAAGTTGTTAAGCCGTTAAAGAAAAAGTAAAACAGTTACCGGCAGTAAACCGATTAGACTAAAATAGGTTGGTGTTCAACAAGCCTTTCCACAAAGTAAAAGTTATCGGTGCGCCGATTGGGGCAACAGACGAACCCCATGACGGCGACGGTGACGGCAAGTACACGGCGGTTCGGGGTGGGGAAGACAACACCCCGATGCCCGCACAATTATTTGACGCTGACGACTACCTAGAATTTCGCACCGAACCCGACTGGGAAGATGACGACATTCTTGATCCCAAAGTCATGGATCAACAGGGATATACAGACCCGACAGACTATGATGAGTTCTATTACGACGCAAAGGAAGAATGGAACTTTTGGAATCCCTGCAGAGGCATCCGCCAAATGGCTTACTGGCTTGCAGGGCTAGGATCAGACGACACCCAAGATCGTGCGAAACCGGCGGATCCACATTTAGAGTTCGGAGAGTCCGTAGTTAACAAACAGAATGCAAGACTACGAATTGCTCAAGCAAGAATTTTACTTGCAGAAATAGCGAAATCCGGAAAACAGCGCAAACCTCTTTATCGGGCCGTTCAATTAAGCGACAAAGAAAATGAAACTTTTTTTGAAGCCGTAAAAGAGGGAGAAGAAATAGCAATTCCTTTACTTGCAACAGCCAGCAAACGATCCATCGCAAATGAAGAAATGTTGGAAAGTTTTGGTCGCGACGTTCTTATTGTTGTAGAGCCCGGAGCACGCGGCGTAGGGGCGGGTACATTCCCGGCACACTACACATGGAAAGACGAGCAGGCCGGTGTTGAGGACGCAGACGAATACGTTTCAAACGTTTTAGAACCCTTCCTTGACGAAATTGATGAAGAACTAGCGAAAGATGACCCCGTTGACGAAGAACGCCTAATGCTTATTGGCCAAAGAAAAGAAGTTGCCGAAGACATCGCTGAAGCCCAAAAGGCAATTAATGAGTACCGCATATTGTTAAATAAAATTATTTCCCTTTCTGAAAATGACCGCCCGATTCCCGAAGAGGACAGTCGAAGGCTAACCGAACTGCAACAAGAAGTTTTTTCTCGTGTTGATCCTGACATTCTTCCTCCTCGGCTTGCTGGTGAAAAGATTGACGAATCTGACGACGACTTTTATTGGGATCGGAATGAATACCCGACAGAAGATGAATCTGTTGTTGAAGTTATTACCGGCGGTCGTTTTCTTGTTACGGGAATTGAAGACGATGCACGGGGACGTTATGGAAAAGTAGTAAAACTACGTCAATTAGCGACTTTTCATCCTTTGCGTCCCGGGCAAATGATTCTCACTGATGACGCCCCGAAACCCAAAAAGAAAGTAGCAGTGTTGTGGCTGTAAACGAAAACTTTAAGAAGATGCGTCGGGTTCCTCTGGTGGAGGTCGATTCTTTCAATCAGCCTTTGATCCCTGCGGACAAACCTAAAGGCAAGCGCAGTAAGCGCACAAATAAAAAGTTTTCTTTGACGGATGTTCAGTCAGTCAAAATTATTGGTGATCCGATTGGTGGCCCGAATCGAGATCGAAGAGATGGGGACGGCGATGGCATGTACTCCCCGTATGATGGCGCCCCCGATAAAACACCGGTGCCTCCCGACATGCTTGACGATGAGATTTTAAAATCGTCTTCACTACAAAAATCTGAGTTTGACGAAGATTTTGATGATGCAGACTTCATCAACTACCGACCCCTTTTACGTTCAGCGCTTGACACGGATCTTGAAAACTTAGATGACGAAGCCCTCAATCAATTTCTTAACGAGTCGGGCATGAAGGAAGAACTATACGAATTGCTGTACGACCTAAGTTATAAGCGCATGGCCCATCCACTAGGACGACGGGCGATCATGGATGAGGGCGGACGTTTACGAAACGGCAGCAGCATTAATGACCCCACCGCAAGAGAACAAGCAAAACTTTTAATGGCCAGAATTTGGAGTGGAGCCGCTTATGCCCTTTCCGAACAAAAAAAAGAAAAACTTAAAAGACGTGCGGCAACAATGCCCGGAATTACTACCTACGAAGACAAAAAGGGCAGAATTCGAGACATGGTCGCTGAAAGATCGGCAAAAATCTGGTCGACATCAAATGGTCCCGAAGAAAGTCTAGAAAAACTAAAAAAGATGAAGCCCGGAAGCATTCAAGACCTTCCCTTAATTTCCGGCTCGAACACTCGATATGTCGGAGACAGAGACATTCTTCCCGAAGGCAACGTCACTTGGGAGTTTGATGTCATGTCGGGAGCCGCAACCATGGACGTGGGCGAGGAAAGTGACTTGCCCGGATTGTGGTATGACGAAGACGCCGAAGAGGCAACAATTATTGCCCTTGAAGACTATTTGCAGGAACTTATCGATAGGCGAAAGTCCAGCGCTCTTTCCGACGACGAAAAAGAGGAGTTGACGAAAAAGATTGAAGCGTTCTCCACTGCAATTTCTACTTATGATTCAGTTTTTGACAACGGAACGCCGGATGAAAAGAGGCAGGCACGCCAATTACTTGAAAACGCTCTCAAGCGATGGGGTGGGCCTCAAGACCCTGACGGGAATCCAAGAGAACTGATTTTGCGGTGGGCCGGAGACGAAGTTTCCTTAGATGCAGACCCCGACTACTACATGCAAGCGGGGGGCGGCGACATCGGAAAAAACACGGTATCCGGTGGCAGGTTTGAAGTCATTTCCGTTGGTCCCGACCCAAGTGACAAATCCAAACTTCTTATCAGGATGAAACAAACCCACGTTTTTGACCCTCGGAATCCTGTGGCGGCTGTCGATGTTGGAGATTTGGACGACCTCCGCCCTGACGATCCACCCACGAATCGCGTGTTGCTTGGCTGAAGTCCATCTCATTCTGAGTTCAACAGATAGCCCCCGGTTAGAAAGATTTAAACGATGAGCAACGTTTTTTCACAATATTTGCAGACCGATCCACCTGCAACAAAAAAAACTCGCAGCAAAGATCCCCAACTAGCAATCCCCCCCAAGTTGAAAAAACAACTTGAACAATTCCTGCAGAACCAAAACCGTCAAAAAAAATAGTGAAAAAGCGGTAAAAAGTATTGGTCGTCCCATTGGCGCAACCGGCGACCCCGTCGACGGCGACGGTTTCTACACTCCGTTCGAAGGCGCACCAAACAAAACGCCTGTGCCGGCTACCTATCTAACCGAACAGGGATTAACAGCCGAAACAAAAACCCGCAAAACCCAAACACACAAATCACCCCCTGCACCGGAATCGGCGCAACCAAACCAACACCCAACTACACCATCATCAACACACACCCCACCCAAACAAATCTAAACAAACCACACACCCCCACCCCAAAAACCACGACCACCCAAAACACCACCCCACAAAAACACAACCCACAACAAAACCCCACAACACACCCCCACCAAACAAAACTAAACAAAAAACCAAAAACTCAAAAAACCAGCGGAACGCCCCCCAGCGATTGGGGGTTTGTTCAAAAAGTTCAAACGTTTTGTGGTTTGTGGTTTGGGGTTTGTGTTAGTCGGTGATGTTGAGGTCCCATTGGATGTTGAAGCCCCATCGTGTTACTTCTTCTGCGATTTCTTCTTTCCATAGTGGGTTGTTTGTTTGTGGTGGTGGGTAGTGTTTGGTGAGGATTTCTGTCATGGCGGTGAGGAATTGGTTGTTGGGGAAGGTGGTTTGGTAGTGGATTGGTTCGTTCCATTGGATGTTGCGGCCTAGTTGGTAGGTGTAGGGGATGGCTGTGATGTAGGTGTTGCCTGCTTCTAGGTGTGTGAATGTGATGCATTCTTTGACATGTTTGTTTGTGATGAATTGTTGTGATAGTGGTGTGTCGTCTTCTACTTGTTGTGGATCGGTGGCGCAGTAGCCTTCTGTGACGAAGGTGAAGGCGGTGGCGTCGAACCCTAGGCGGCATGCTGATGCTGCTTTGGTGGTGCGTAGTAGGCGTTCGCCGGGGTGTTCTGTTTGTAGTTCGGGGTCTAGTTGGCAGAGTGCGGCGAGGCCGTCGTCTGTCCAGACGAAGAGGGTGAAGGGGATGTCTTCGCCTATGCCTTCTTGTTTGACGGAGAAGGTTTTGGCGACTTTGGTGGCTGCTGAGGTTAGTGCCAGTTTTTCGATGGGGGTGCGGTAGCGGTCCACATGGTCAGGTTATTCGGTTTGTGTGGACGTCTACGGCAGCCACGGGGGGGGTGTCAGACCCATGGTGCTACTACTACTTGCAGCCCTAGTGTTGTGCAGGCGTCAGGGTAGTCAGGGTTGGGGAGGTGCACTACCCGTTTGATGCCTGATGCTGCGATCAGTTTGGCGCAGTCAGGGCAAGGTGGACCGTTGACGTACAGGGTGGCATCCACCCTGTCAAGGGGTGAGGAGTACATGATGGCGTTTGCTTCCGCATGCACTGCAATGCAACGCCCCTCCCCAACATCATACCGACTTCCTGATTGCACATCTGATGACAGTCGTGGACATGGGGCCTCACTGCAATGAGGAAGGTTTGGTGGACTGCCGTTGTACCCGAACCCCACGACACGACCAGCGTTTGAGATGATGAACGCCACGTACTGTTTGCGTTCACAGGTAGAAAACACAGGGGCTAGACGTTCGCACGCTTCTAACCATTTGATGTCACGACTTGTGAGGGGCATCACTTGTGTTGAATGATTGGGGTGTAGCGACGTTCGCGTCGCAGGCTGTTGCGTTGCTTGGTGGTGAGGCCACCCCATATGCCATCTGATTCGTTGTTGAGGGCGTAGTCCAAGCATTGTTGACGCACGTCACATTCTTTGCATATTGCCAATGCTTGCTTCATCGTGGTCCGATCTTTGACGGAGTTTTCTCCTGAGGGGAACCACCAGCGCATGTCCTTGCCTTTGCATGCGCCTTTTGACGCCCATGGGAGCCGCTCGCTCAATGCTTGGGCGATTAGAGTCACTGCAACGTTTTTGCGGGTTGTCATCTTTTGACACCTTCCTCTAGTTGCCGTTGACTGCTTGACGTTCAGAGCGAGGGTCACGAATGAGGTAGTAGCCTCGCTTCACCTTGCTGAACAGGTCCGGCCTTTCAGCGATGTAAGACAGCGCCGTACTGTATGAGAAGTCAGCGATCTCAGAGATCGTTTGAGGGGTCACCGTCACCCCTACATGCTCATCGCACCACTTCTCCAAGTTCTTACGCTTCTGAGCCCTCGTCACCTTCTTGGCTAGTGGGGCTTCAGTGGACCCACAGATTTCTTTCACGATGGATGCAGGGATGCCGTGGTCTCGCATTGCCCCAGCGTCAAGGACGCCACCGACTTTTGCTACGACTTCCCATGCACGGTGACGTTCCATGATGACGTCACGTTCACTGCTGGGGATGGTGAACAGGCTGCCGTGGCGACGGATCGCTTCACGAATTTGCT
>JBILDP010000092.1:0-8192 GCA_044352535.1 Prochlorococcaceae cyanobacterium | reverse complement strand
TGTAGGCGATCAGGGCCTCGAGCTTGCCGTGCTCGATCCGCTTCTGCTCGGCCGGTGCGGCTGAGTCGTCGATGAAGCGGCGCAGCTGGGGGATGTCGCCCGGGCCGTGCAGCATCCAGGCCACCGCCGGCAGCCCATCGCGGCCGGCCCGGCCGGTTTCCTGGTAATAGGCCTCCAGGCTCTTGGGCAGATCCACGTGGGCCACGAAGCGCACGTCGGGTTTGTCGATTCCCATGCCGAAGGCGATCGTGGCCACCACCACCACGGCCGCCTCGTTGCGGAAACGCTGCAGCGCCGCGCTGCGCTGGTCGCCGCTGAGCCCGGCGTGATAGGCCACCGCATCGAAGCCTGCCGCCTGCAGTTCGCGGGCCAGCTGGTCGACCCGGCTGCGGGAGCGGGCGTAAACGATGCCGGCCTCACCGCGGTGCTCGGCCAGAAAGTCCTGCAGCTGGCGTCCGGGTTGATCCTTGGCGCGCAGCAGGTAGCGGATATTGGGCCGATCGAAGCTGGCCAGGAACACCTGGCCCGTCTGCAACCGCAGCCGCTCCACGATCTCGGCGCGGGTGCGCGGGTCGGCGGTGGCGGTGAGCGCCAGCCGCGGCACCTGCGGGAAGCGCTCCGCCAGCACCCCCAGCTGGATGTATTCGGGCCGGAAGTCGTGCCCCCACTGCGACACGCAGTGGGCCTCATCGATGGCGAACAGGGCCAGCGGTTCCGCTCCCGGCAATGCCGCCAGCTGATCGAGCAGGTCGCCACCCAGCAGCCGCTCCGGCGACGTGTAGAGCAGATCGAGGTTGCCGTTCTGCAGCTGGCGCCACACCGCCGTGCTCTCGGCGGCCTCCAGGCCTGAGTGCAGGGCGGCGGCCGCCACCCCCAGCTGCTGCAGCGCCGTGACCTGGTCTTCCATCAGGGCGATCAGCGGCGACACCACCACCGCCAGGCCCGGCCGGCACAGGGCCGGCACCTGATAACAGAGCGATTTGCCGCCGCCGGTGGGCATCAGCACCAGGCCGGAGCCGCCGCCGTTCACGTGGCGCACGATCGCCTCCTGGGGGCCGCGGAAGGCGGGGTAGCCCCACACCCGCTGCAGCACCTCCAGCGGATCGCGAGCAGCGGCAGCAGGAGACACGGGCCGGGCGCCAGGAGATCGAAGCGCCCACAATGGCGCCACCCGGTGTGCCCCGATGTCTGCCTCCGCCCCCCGCACCACCACGGCCTGGGCGTTTCTGGCGCCGGCCCTGGTGCTGCTGGGGATCTCCGTGCTGATCCCGGCGGCCCTGGCCCTGCTGATGAGCTTCAGCCAGACGGGCCTGGATGTGAGCGAGCCGCTGCGGTTCGTGGGCCTGGCCAACATCCGCCGGCTGCTCGCCGATCCGATGGCCGCCCGGGTGAGCGCCACCACGTTCCTCTACCTGGTGGGTGTGGTGCCGCCGATCGTGCTCGGTGCCCTCGCCCTGGCCGTGCTGGTGAACCGCCAGCTGCCGGGCATTCACTGGTTTCGTGGCGCTTTCTACACGCCGGTGCTCGTGTCGATCGTGGTGGCGGCCATCGCCTTCCGTTGGCTCTACGCCGAAAACGGCCTGATCAATGGCTGGCTGGCGGCCCTGCTGGGCGATCGCTTCAGCCCGATCGGCTTTCTCACCTCGCCGTTGCTGGCGCTGCCCTCGGTGATGCTCGTGACCCTCTGGAAGGGCCTCGGCTACTACATGGTGATCTTCCTGGCCGGGCTGCAGGGGATCTCGCCCGAGCTCTACGAGGCGGCGGCGCTCGACGGCAGCGAGGGCTGGCGCAAGCACCTCGACATCACCCTGCCGCTGCTCCGCCCCTACCTCACCCTGGTGGCGGTGATCTCAGCCATCGCTGCCACCAAGGTGTTTGAAGAGGTGTTCCTGATGACCCAGGGCGGGCCGGCGGATGCCACCCGCACGATCGTGTACTACGTGTACGACCAGGCCTTCGCCGAGCTGGAGATCAGCTACGCCTGCACGGTGGGCCTGGCCCTGTTTCTGGCGGTGCTGCTGCTGAGCCTGGTGCGCTACGCCTTCGCTGGCGACAAGGGGTTCAGCTGAGCACCACCCAAGGGCTCGCGGGGATGCGAGTCTGGTTGATTCGCAGCCGCAAGCGGCAGGTTCGAGGCAGTGGCGAGAGCAGCGGCGAGCGCCGAGCGGTCGATCGGAGTGGTGGGCGGCGGACAGCTGGCCTGGA
The DNA here is from genome assembly GCA_044352535.1 of Prochlorococcaceae cyanobacterium. GTDB lineage: Bacteria > Cyanobacteriota > Cyanobacteriia > PCC-6307 > Cyanobiaceae > NIES-981. The sequence continues at coordinate 5,987 of JBILDP010000092.1, read as the reverse complement.
TGCTGGCGGCGGCGGCCCGGGATCTGGGCCTTGAGCTGCATGTGCAGACCCCATCCAGTGCCGATCCGGCCGCTGCCCTGGCCACGTCCGTGCTGGAAGCTCCCCTGCACAACGTGGCCGCCACCCGTGAGCTCGCCCGCCGCTGCGGCGCGATCAGCTTCGAGAACGAATGGCTGGACCTGGAGGCACTGGCGCCGCTGGAGGCCGAGGGCATCCAGTTCGTGCCCCAGCTGAGGGCGCTGGCCCCGCTGGTGTGCAAGAAGGCCCAGCGCCAGCTGCTCCAGCACCTCAACCTGCCCTCGCCCCGCTGGTGCGATCTGCCGGCCACCGGCGCCCTGCCGGCTGAGCTGGGTTTCCCCGTGGTGGCCAAGGCCAGCCGCGGCGGCTACGACGGCAAGGGCACCGAGGTGCTTCACTCGCCGGCCGAGCTCGCCTCGCTGGCGCGCCGGGTGGAGCCCGGCGAATGGATTCTCGAGGAGTTCGTGGCCTTCGAACTGGAGCTCGCCCAGCTGGTGTGCCGCGACAGCAGCGGCCAGGTGCAGTGCTATCCGCTGGTTCAGACCCACCAGCACCACCAGGTGTGCGACTGGGTGCTGGCCCCGGCGGCTGTGCCCCATGCCGTGCAGGCCTTTGCCCGCAACATCGCCTGCTCCCTGGTCACCGCCCTCGACTACGTGGGCGTGCTCTCGATCGAGCTCTTCTATGGCCCGGCCGGGCTGCAGATCAACGAGATCGCGCCCCGCACCCACAACTCCGGTCACGTCACGATCGAGGCGGCGCGCACCAGCCAGTTCGCCCAGCAGGCGCGGATTGTGGCCGGACTGCCGCTGGGCCCTGTGGATCTGCAGGTGCCGGGCGCGCTGATGGTCAACTTGCTCGGTTTCGAGAGCAGCGAGGCCGACTACCTGCCCCAGCGCCAGGACCTGGCCGCCCTCCCCGGTGCCCACGTGCACTGGTATGGCAAACAGGGCGCGCGTCCGGGCCGCAAGCTCGGCCACGTGACCCTGGTGCTGAACGCCGCAGAGCTCCATGACCGCCAGGCCGAGGCGATGGAGCGGCTGGCCCAGGTGCGGGCGATCTGGCCACTTCCCCCTGAAGTCACCTAGGCTTTGGTTGGACTGCCGTGTTGGTGACTGCCTTTTACAGTTTTCTGATCTGACTCCCTTTTCGACATGGGGAGTCTGCAGCGGAAGCAACGTAGACCGGCCTCGTTGCCGGAAACGGCGCCCCGTCCTTGACTCCCCTTCTGGTTCCACCAGGTCGAACACTGGGGCACAACGGCACGGCGGTCCACCCTTTTCCTGAGTGCTCCAGTGTCCTGAGCGCTCAACCCTGATCAGCTGTCGATCAGCCGATCCAGCATCTCCTGGAGTGTTTGCTTCTCCAGGCTGGTGACCACGAACACCTCCTGGGCGCTGCCGCCGCGGCGGGCCACCAACTTGTGCCCGCCCGTGATCGGCGTGGACACCCGCAGCCGCAGCCCCGGGCTGCGGCCCCGCACCCGGCTGATCACCGCCGGTGTCACGGTGTCGACGCCCGGTTGTCTGGCGAGCCTCTGGAGCAGGGGGATCAGCCCCTCCAGGTAGGTGCTGTGGGTGATCACCACGCGGCCCATCAGGCCGGCTCCAGCGGCGCCATGGTGAGTCCCTGGCCGCCGAGCTGCTGGTGATAGAGCTCCGCCTGCTCCTGGGGGCCGCACCACACCACGGCCGAACCCTGGCCGTCGATCTGATGGGCCAGCTCCCAGGCGCGGTCGGGCTGCATGCCTGGCAAATAGCGCAGCAGGCAGTCCACCACGTGTTGAAAGGTGTTCACGTCGTCGTCGAGTACCACCACCTTGAAATTGGGGTAAGGGGTGCGGACGCGCTGGCGTTCCTGAACGGCAGTTGGAGAGGCCACGGCAGCTGCTGGCAAGGACTCGGGTCAGTGGAGGGTGAGCCTAGGTAAAGTGCTGGCCAGCAATGTTTCGCGGCTCCATGTTGATCACTGTTGGCTGGGCATCTCTCGCAGCTCTGTTCAGCTTTTCGATCGCCATGGTGGTGTGGGGTCGCCACGGCGACGGCAGCATCAATTTCTGATTCCGCCGCGCCCCGCGTCCGCCGTTTTCACTGTGGCTGATCTCCCCTTCAGCCCTACCCAGCTGCTGGGCGGGGTGGCCATCGCACTGTTGGTTTTCGTCAGCGTCGGCGTGATCTACCTCTCGGCTGTCGAGTGGCGTGATCGACGCCGTCGCAAAGCTGCTGAGTCGCCCCGTCGGTCGTGACCCACGCTGAGGCTGGCTCCCCAGCCGGGCATCCAGCCATCGCCCCCTGGGCACACGACTTGGCGGGTGCGTTGTTGCAGCCACCTCCCGCCGAGCCCACGTCAGAGCTTCTCCAGCTCCTTGACCCCGCTGAGCTGCTTGATCGGCTCGACTGCTTACACACCAGTTCGCTGCACCAGGGCCTGCTCAGTTCCGCCGGCAGGCACCTGGTGCACGAGCTGTTGCAGCGCCCATGGGCTGGACCGGCGCTGGAGCTGCTACGCCAGCGTGCCGATCAGCGCCGGCGAGAGCTGGTGGGGGATGGGGTCAGCTTTGTGCTGAACCGCAATCTCAATGTCTCCAACCACTGCGTGAAGCACTGCAGCTTCTGCGCCTTCCGCCGTGACCCTGGCCAGCACGGCGCCTACTGGCTGGAGCTGGGCGAGCTGCAGCTGCGTGCCGCGGAGGCCCAGGCCAGTGGGGCCACCGAGCTCTGCCTGCAGGGCGGCCTCAACCCCGCCGCCCGCGTTGGCGGCAGCGCTGTTGCCTACGCCGAGGCCTTGCTGAGGGGCCTGCATCAGGCGGCACCGGGGATTCACCTGCATGCCTTCTCGCCCCAGGAACTGCTGTTTCTGGCCGAGCAGGATGGGATGCCCCTGTCGGCGGTGCTGGAGCGGCTGCGGGCCGCCGGGCTCGGTTCGCTGCCGGGCACGGCCGCCGAGGTGCTCAGCGACCGGGTGCGCCTGGTGCTCTGCCCAGAGAAGCTCTCGGCCCGCCACTGGGTGGCCGTGGTGCTGGAGGCGATGGCCCAGGGCCTCGCGGCCACCTGCACCCTGATGGCCGGCCACATCGAGCAGCCTGCCGACCGCGTTGCCCACCTGCTCACCCTGGTGGCGATGCAGCAGTGGGCCCACGCCCAGCGGCTGCCCGGCTTCAGTGAATTTGTGCTGCTGCCCTTTGTGGGCGAGGCGGCACCGCGGCCGTTGCGCCAGCGGGTGGGCCGCGACCAGCCCGACCTGGCGGCCATGCTGCTGCTCACCGCCCAGGCCCGGCTGGTGCTGGATCACTGGATCGCCAACCACCAGCCCAGCTGGGTGAAACTCACCCTGGCGGGAGCCACCGAGGCCCTGCGCTGGGGCTGCAACGATCTGGGCGGCACCCTGATGGAAGAGCACATCACCACGATGGCGGGCGCCCGTGGTGGCACCTGCCAGTCGCCCCAGGCGCTCACCGCAGCCGCCCTCCAGCTGGGCCGCCCTCCCTGGCAGCGCACCACCCTCTATGCCGCGGCCGGCCCACCGTCGTCCGCTGCTCCAGCGCCTCTCTCCTCGCCTGTCCTCCTGTGAATCCGGCGCTCTCCGCCATCAGCGCTCTCTCCGCCATCAGGAACCTGCGCCTGCGCGCCACCTCCCTGGCCGCAGGCCTGCTGGTGCTGGGCCCGGCACTGCTGCTCTGGCAATGGCCTCGCCCCCAGGCCCAGGGGCTTGAGCGGCTCCTCCCCCAGATGGCCCTGCTCCAGAGCCTGCAGGCAGCCCCCACCCGGCCGGTGCCCCAGCTCTGGCAGCAGCGGCTCGGCCTGCCCCTGGCGCAGCGGCTCTGGCGCCAGCAACGCCGTCTCTGGTGGCAGGGCTGGGGCCGCCACGGCGATGGCGGGGCGTACCTGGTGGTGCCCCTGGGCCGCGCCGAGTTGCTCCCCGGCGTTGAGCGTCCAGCCAACAGCCTGCTGCTCAACGACCTGCTGGTGGTGGCCGCCGATCCACTGTCACTCAAGGCCCTGCAGGATCAGCTGGGCAACGTGCAGAGGCCGCTTCAGGGTCTTGATCGCCGCTGTCTGGGCCTGCTGGAGTCGCAACAGTCGGTGTTCTGGAAGCCGGTGGGCCTCGGCGGCCTCAGTGGTGAGCTGGCCCCCCTGCTGTTCGGCTACCAGGAGGGTTGTCTGGCCCTCGAACTCGATGGCGCCCAGCTGCAGTTCAGCGGTGAGGCCACCGCCAGTCCCGATCCAGTGGGCGGCCCGATCCGCAGTGAGGTCGTGGTGCCGTCGGGGGCGCTGGGCACCGACCTGTTGCTGGAGTTGCAGGGCCCTTCGCTGCAACCCCTGTTGCAGGGCTACCTCAGTCGCCAGCTGGTGCGTGAGTCGCTCGCCGCCAGCTACGGCATCGGCCCTGCCCAGCTGGATCTGCTGCGCCAGCTGCCGTTCCGCCTGCAACTGCGCTCGATCGCCGCCGGTCCCTTCCGGGCGGGCCTCACCCTGCAGGTGCAGCCAGGCCGCCACCGCCAGGCCCTGGCGGCACTTCTCAACGAACTTCGCCCCCGACTGCAGCAGCAGGGCCTGGAGGATGCCCCCCCGCAGTGGCGCGCTGGAGCCTCCTCCTCCGGTGTGTTGCCGGAGGCCACCTGGCGGCGCGACGACGGCACGCTGGTGGGCGGCTGGCGCTGGCAGCTCCTGTCTGGCCAGCAGCCGCAGTTGCAACTCTTCCTGGGGCCGGTGCCACCCAGGCTGTCCGGGCCCGTGGCCCCTGCCGCTTCCGCATTGCAGTTGCGTATGCGCCCCGCCGACATGCTGGCTGCCGGCCTGCTGCCGCCCTCTCTGCCCACCGTGGTGCAGCAGGCCAGCCAGCTGCAACTGGCGAGCAGCGCCCAGAAGGGCCCGCTCAGCCGGCTGCAGGGGCGCCTGCAGCTGGCTCTTCGGCCACCGGCGCGCTGAGCTCGCTCTGCTGGCGCTCCCGCTTGCGCCGCTCAGCGGCCACGGTCTCCTCCATCAGTTCCACCGCCTGGGCCAGCTTCTCCAGGTTGCTGGCATAGAGGCTCAGGTCCTTGTCGAGGCGATCCCGCAGCAGGCCCATGGCCTCGCCCAGGTCGTGCGCATAGCTGCGCAGGGTGGCCGGATCCATGCCGTTGGCACCCTGGGCCTCCTCCAGCAGGCTCAGCAGCCCCACGCCCATCAGACGGGAGTAGTGGAAATCGGGGCGCTGGATGCTGGCCAGGGCGGTGGCCAGGGGCTCCGGTGCACCCGCTCCCTTCTGCTCCACCCACTGCTTCACCTCCTCCACGCTGTGGCAGCCCATGGCGGCCACAGCCTGGTCTCGCTGCTGGCGCAGCTCGCCGGCATCGAAGCCGCTGGCGCTGCACAGGGCCGCCAGCAGCGACTCGCGGTGCTGTTCGGGGCGATAGCCCCTGGCAAAGCTGTCGAACACCTGGATCAGGCCGGTGGCGAACAGGGGATCGGCTTGAAAGCCCTGCTGGCGACTCAGCAGATGGAGCTCCACCAGGAGTTCATCCACCATGCGCCGGTAGAGCGGCGCGATCACATGGGGAAAAGCGCGATGGAAGGCGCGCTTGCTGTCGGCAACGGTGAGAGCAGCGCTCACGGCATTTGAGCCTGGAATGGAGCGACCCTAGCGGCCCGGCCTCAGTAGGATCGACGCAGCCCTGAGATGCTTGCCCGTGACCACGATCCCCATCGTCATTGAGGAATCGGGCCGGGGTGAGCGAGCGTTTGACATCTATTCCCGGCTGCTGCGCGAGCGGATCGTGTTTCTCGGCGAGCCGGTGACCTCCGAATCGGCCAACCGCATCGTGGCCCAGCTGCTCTTCCTGGAAGCGGAAGACCCCGACAAAGACATCTACCTGTACATCAATTCCCCGGGCGGTTCGGTGTACGACGGCCTCGGCATCTTCGACACCATGCAGCACATCAAGCCCGACGTGCACACGGTGTGTGTGGGCCTCGCGGCGTCGATGGGTG
>JBILDP010000091.1:0-8214 GCA_044352535.1 Prochlorococcaceae cyanobacterium | reverse complement strand
AGCGGCAGGCCCGACGTGGGATGGCGGGTTTCGTAGACCGCGAAGTCGTTGCCCATGGTGTGGCCCCGCCACACCGGCTCACTGGGGATCGACAACCGCGACCACAGCCGGCCATAGCCCGGCAGGATGATGCGTACATCGTGACCAAGGGCCGCCAGCGCCGGCGGCAGCGAACCCACCACATCGCCCATGCCGCCCACCTTCACAAGGGGCGCGCACTCAGCGGCAGCAAACAGAACGCGCATCGCCAGGTGCCGCAGCTGGCGCCAACTCTACGGGCGTTCTTTTCCGGCTCCCGCCTTCAGGGCAACACCGTGACCGGGGTCCCCATCTGCACCAGGTCAAACAGCTCGCGCACGTGCTCGTCAAACAGGCGCACACAGCCATGGCTCACCGCCTGGCCCACGCTCTCGCGCTGGGGTGTGCCATGGAAGCCGGCACTGACACAACCCTGCACCACCAGGTGTTCGCGCCCGTTGAAACCGACCCGGCCGCGGCAGTCGCGATGAAAGCCGATCCAGCGGCTGCCAAGGGGGTTGGCCGGCCCAGGCTGCACCCGGTCTCCGGTGGCCGGATGCTCCCACACCGGATCGGCCACCAGCTCGATCACCTCAAACTCACCCACCGGTGTTTCCCAGCCCGGCCGGCCCACCGCCACCGGGTAGCGGCGCAGCTCCCGATCCCCCTCCAGCACCAGCAACCGACGGGCGCGACGATCAAGAACGAGGCGGCGCGCAACGGCCGACTCGCTGCCGAGGTGCCCCACCGATGCCGACAGGGGGCCCGAAAGCGAGGCTGAACCAGCCGTAAGGCCAAGCATCCAGCAGGCTCCCAGCGCAAAGATCGGCCCGAACCCAGCTGATCGCCTGGGGCGCAGTCGCGGCTGCTGTGTGGGGAGAGAGCGCTGCACCGGCGCAGGGAGCCACTCGGGCCTCAAGGTAACCAGGGCTCCGCGGAGAAATCGGGTGGGCGCTTCTCCAGAAAGGCGTTGCGCCCCTCCTGGCCCTCGGCGGTGCGATAGAAGAGGTGGGTGGCCTGGCCTGCCAGCTCCTGAATCCCGGCGAGCCCGTCGGTTTCAGCGTTGAACGCGGCCTTGAGGCAGCGGATCGCCGTGGGGCTGTGTTGCAACACGTCTCGCCCCCAGCGCTCCCCCTCGGCCTGGAGCTGCTCCAGTGGCACCACGGCGTTGACCAGGCCCATGGCAAGGGCTTCAGGGGCGCCGTACTGGCGGCAGAGAAACCAGATCTCCCGGGCCTTGCGCTGGCCCACCACCCGGGCCAGATAACCGGCGCCGAAGCCTCCGTCGAAGCTGCCCACCCGCGGGCCGGTCTGGCCGAACACGGCGTTGTCGGCCGCGATCGAGAGATCGCACAGCAGGTGGAGCACCTGGCCGCCGCCGATGGCATAGCCCGCCACCAGGGCGATCACCACCTTGGGCAGGCTGCGGATCAGCCGCTGCAGGTCGAGCACATTGAGCCGGGGCAGACCACTGCCGTCGAGGTAGCCGCCGTCGCCACGCACGCTCTGATCACCGCCGGCGCAGAAGGCCCAGCCGCCATCGGCGGCCGGCCCGGCCCCCGTGAACAGCACCACCCCCACCGCGGGGTTGTCGCGCACCCGGGCGAAGGCATCGCACAGCTCCGCCACCGTGTGGGGCGTGAAGGCGTTGCGCTTGTGGGGTCGATTGATCGTGATCCGCGCCAGACCGTCACCGCTGAGCTCAAAGCGGATATCCGTGTAGGAGCCGGCGCTCTGCCAGATCACGGGGCTGTCGTTCATCAGCGGGCCCAGCTGCTGGGCGCCATTCTGCGCAGGGCCTGACGCCGCTCCGCGTCGGCACGACGGTCGGTGATCAGGTGCAGCAGGGCCAGGGGCTGCTCAAGCGCCCAGATCAGGGCCGGCGCCAGCTGGTCGGCCCGCTCCACCCGCCGGCTGGGCACGCCGTGACAGGCCGCCAGCCGGGCCTGATCCAGCTGCTGGCCCATGGCGAACAGCTGCTCGAAATCCATGGCCGTTTCAGGCTGGGTGCGGATCGGCAGCTGTTCGAAGATGCCGCCGCCACCGTTGTCGAGCAGCACCACCGTGAGCTGACCAGAGCGCTGACCAAGGAGCTGCCGGGCCCACAGCCAGCCATTGCTGTCGTGCAACAGCGCCAGATCGCCGCTGAGCAGCACCGCCTGCCCAGCTGCCGCGGCGACGCCGAACGCCTGCGACAGGGTGCCATCGATGCCGGAGGCGCCCCGGAAGCCATACACGGGCCGGGGCGGTCCGTCGGCCACCGCGAAGCTCTCCCAGTCGCGCACCGGCGAACTGTTGGCCAGCAACAGGGGCACATCTGCCGGCAGCAGGCGACTCAGCGCACGGGCCACAGCGGGCTCTCCCCAGCAGGGCAGCGCCAGCTGCCGGTCGAGCCAGCCCTGCAGGCACCGCTCATGCCTTTGCCACAGCTCAGTGAGCTGCAGGGAGGCCGCCGCCGGGGAGCCGGCCTGCGTTGCTGCAGGCAACTGCTGCCACCAGGCCGCCAGTCCCCCCGGCCACTGCAGCTGGGCGGTGCCCAGGGGATCAAGGCATCGGGGGTCCGCCTCGGAGATCAACAGCTGGGGGCCACCCAGGGCCGCCAGCCAGGCCTGAAGCCGGCGGCTGGCCGGCAGCGGGCCGAGCCGGAGCACCTGCAGTTCCGCAGGGCGCAGCTCCGGCGGCGGATCAGCCAGCAACAGGTCGTAGCCCCCAACAGGCTGCAGGTCTGGCTGGCCCCGCAATCCACTGAGGCCGTCGGCCAGCAGCGGCCAGCCCGTGCGGGCGAGCCAGAGGCGCAGGGCCCTCCGATAGGCCGGCCAGTGCTGCGGCAGGCCGCGCCAGGGACCCGCCACCACCACCCCGGGGCGATCGGGGTCGAGGCCGCCCACGCCACAGGCGGGCGGCTGGGCCCGCGGTGCCGGCAGCCAGGCCGGGCAGTCGAGCGGGCCGTTGCAGCCGATCGCGGCGGCGGCAACCCGCTCCAGCAGGGCGGCCCCATCGGCATGCAGAGGCTCCTCAAACGGCAGGTTGAGGTGCACAGGGCCCGGCGGCTGGCTCGCCGTGCCGGCCAGAGCGCTGAGGGCCTGATCAGCCAGGTTCAGGAGGTCGGACTCCGGCATGCCATCCAGCCCGGCTCCGGCGCCCCTGCCGCACCAGCGCGCCGCCGCCAGCAGGAACAGCTCCTGGGCCACGGTCTGGTTGGCGCCGCACCCCTTCAGCCGCTCGGGCCGGTCGGCGCTGAGCAGCAGCAGCGGCAGGGCCGAGAGATCCGCCTCCACCGCCGCCGGCAGCAGGTTGGCCACGGCGGTACCGGAGGTGGTGATCACCGCGACAGGCCGGCCGCCGGCCCGCACCAGGCCGAGGGCAAGGAAACCAGCCGAGCGCTCATCGATGGCGGTGTGCAGCGGCAGCCCAGCCCTGGCCAGCAGCCCTGCGGCCAGGGCCAGCGGCGCCGACCGGCTGCCTGGGCAGAGCACCACGGCCGCCAGCCCGCCCCGGCGCAGGTGCTGCAGCAGCCTGAGCGCTGCATCCAGGTTGGCGGTGGCCCTCTGCTCAGGGGCCGCGTGGGGCTGACGCGAGGGCAGATCCAAGCCGGAGCTAGAGGATGGAGAGCCATCCTGCCCTCGCCCTGAGCGCCGAGCCCGTGAGCGCCAAACCAGCTGAGCCGGCCCCTGAGCGGGCCCCTGCCACTGCCCCTGCCCCTGCCCCTGCCCCTGCCCAGCAGGACACGAACCCGCCCGACCGGCCCTCCGCCACCAACTGGCTGGGCCAGCTGGGGCGCCAGGTTGTGCCTGTGCTCGCCTGGGTGGCGCTGGCCCTGGTGCTGCGCTGGGCAGTGCTGGAGCCCCGCTGGATTCCCTCGGGCTCGATGCTGCCCAACCTGCAGATCAATGATCGGGTGCTGGTGGAGAAACTGCGGGTGCGGCTGCAGCGGCCGCTGCCGCTCGGGGCCATCGTGGTGTTCCACCCGCCAGCGGCCCTGGTGCAGGCCGGCTACGACCCCGAGGCCGCGCTGATCAAGCGGGTGGTGGCCCGCGGCGGTGATCAGGTGGAGGTGCGTGGCGGCCAGCTCTGGCGCAACGGGCAGCCCGTGGAGCCCGACTGGGCTGCCGCACCGATGAACTACACCCTCGAACCCTTCACCGTGCCGGGAGGTGAGCTGCTGGTGCTGGGCGACAACCGCAACGCCAGTCTCGATTCACATCTGTGGGGGCCCCTGCCCGAGGCCAACGTCATCGGCACGGCGGTGCTGCGCTACTGGCCACCGGAGCGATTCGGACCGATTCGGTTCTCCCCCCCGTCGATCCCCCTGGGACGCCAAGAACAGCTGGGGTAGGGTGCAGTTCGTGACGCAGAGCACACGGGCAATGTTCAACCCGGAGTTCCTGACGAGCGACAACGAAGCGATCAGTGCCAATGCCCTGATCCAGTACCTGCAGGAACAGTCACCGGATGTGCTGCAGCGCGTCGCCCGTTCAGCCAGTCCTGAGATTCAGGACATCATTCGCCACAACGTGCAGGGCCTGCTGGGGATGCTTCCCAGCGAACAGTTTGATGTGAAGATCCAGACCAGCCGTGAAAATCTGGCCGGCCTGCTCGCCTCAGCGATGATGACGGGTTATTTCCTGCGCCAGATGGAACAGCGCATGGAACTCGAGGCATCCCTGCTCGGCTGCGGCAGCCAGGACGGGGCAGATCCAGGCGAACTGAGGCTCTGACCCGCACCTGATCGCGCCGGCCACCCTCAGGGGTTCTCCGGCACCAGGCCGAGTTTCAGCAACAGACGATCCAGGTTCGCCAGGTACGCCCAGCTGCGCTGGTCGGGGGCCCAGGTGCGGCTCTCGAGCTGGTCGGCGAGCTGTTCAAGCTGCTCGGCCGAACTGACCAACGGGGCCTCGTAGTGCGCCGGGATCAGCCAGCGGATCTCGCCCAACCGGGCCAGCTGGCGCAACCAGCCCACCAGAGACGCACGCGCGCGCGGAAACACCAGCCGCTCCAGCACAGGTGCCACCTGCAGCTGGGGGGCATCGCCTGGCACCAGCTGGGCGAATTCCTGGTGCCAGCCGCTCTGCCAGCGAAAGGGATAGAGACCAAAGTAGACACGGGCGCTGCGCAGGCCAGGCCGCAGTGCCTGACTCAGCACCTCGCGCCAGGGTGGCACCACCAGCTGATCGGGGCGCAGATAGGAGGCGAACAGCACCAGGCGCTGCCAGCCGATGCGCCGCAGCTCAGGGCTATCGAGCAGGGGTTGATCTCCGCGCTCGCGGGCATGGAAAAGCAGGGGGGTGGGATCGGCCGCAAACACCTCCGGCGGCTCGGCCGGGATGCCCACCAGGGCATCGGTGATCAGCAGGCTGCCGCTGGCGCGATGCAGGCAGGCCACCTCCATGAAGGTGCCCAGGCCCAGATCCAGGGGCCCCAGCGGCACCCAGGCCAGCTCATCACCGTGGGGTACGCCGTCGTGGAACAGCACGCGGGTGCGCCGGGCCGGGAACCCCAGCCAGGAGGGCGGCAGCGGCAGCGGGAAGCTCCACTGCTTCGGTGTGACCCACACCTCGGCCGCAGGAAAAGCGCGGGCCATCGCTGGCACCGGCAACTTGTGCTCCAGGCCCGACGCGGTGGGCAACACGATCGTGCGCACCGGGCCATAGCGCTCGCTCAGCTCCAGCAGGGCCCTTCGCACCTCTGCGGTGGGGGCCACAGGGGCATACAGCAGCAGCCCCTGGCGCAGGCGCACCACGGTCATACGGATCGGCACCGCCACGTAGAACACCCCCTGGAGCTGTTCCACGCTCCACACCTGGCCGGGGATCAGCTCACGCACCAGGGAGCGACGGCGGCCGTAGGGATACAGGGGCAGCAGGGGCCACCAGGGCCAGGACTGGTCGCGCGGAGACGACGCAGAGGGCAGGGGCTGGGTCGGTGGCGACGTCACGCTCAGCTCACCCTCAGGCCAGCAGCACCAGGCTGATGCTCATCACCACCATCCCTGCCAGCACGCCTCCGATCATCAGCTGGTGCTGGGAGGCCATGCGCTGGGCCGTGGGCAACAGCTCGTCAAGACAGATGTAGATCATCACCCCCGCCACGCTGGCAAACACCAGGCCCAACACCAGATCGTTGAGGACGGCACGGAGAAACACATAGCCGATCACCGCACCCACCGGCTCAGCCAGGCCGGAGGCCAGCGAGATCCAGAAGGCCTGACGGCGGCTGCCTGTGGCGAAATAGATCGGCGCCGATACGGCCAGCCCCTCGGGGATGTTGTGGATGGCGATGGCAATGGCGATCCCGATGCCCAGCCGCGGATTGGAGAGAGCGCCGATGAACGTGGCCAGGCCCTCAGGAAAGTTGTGGATGGCGATGGCCAGGGCAGAAAACAGGCCGGTGCGCATCAGCTCGGCCCGTCTGGTGTGCTCCAGAGCCACCTGCCTGCCCTCGCCGGCCTGCAGGGCAGAACCCAGTGGGCTGTCGTGACGCGGAAGCAGCTGATCCACCAGGGCGATGGCCCCCATTCCAGCGAAGAACGCCGCCACCGTGGCCGCGTAACCCAGGCCAGGGCCCAGGGCTGCAGTCAGAGAGTCGCGGGCCTTCGGGAAGATCTCCACAAACGACACGTAGAGCATCACCCCGGCCGAGAAACTCAGGGCCAGGGTGAGCACCCGGGGGCTGAAGCGCCGGTTCATCAGGCCCAGGGCACTGCCGATCCCGGTGGAAAGCCCTGCCGCCAGGGTCAGAAGAAATGCGAACACCACCGGTGCGTCTAGCTCCAGCAAGACTCAGCTCCGCAACGGCGGTTCCCAGCCCTGATGATCGCAGCTGGTCGATCGGCCATGCCTGTCAGGCCACGGCCAAGCAAAAACCCCCGCCGGGGGGCGGGGGCAGGCAGTTCGGCGGAAAGCTGAACTCAGCCGATGGCGGGCGCCGTGAGGGCCACGGGCACGGAGGCACTGGCGGCCAGATCGAGCGGGAAGTTGTGGGCGTTGCGCTCGTGCATCACTTCCATACCGAGATTGGCACGGTTGAGCACGTCGGCCCAGGTGTTCACCACCTTGCCCTGGGAATCCAGGATCGACTGGTTGAAGTTGAAACCGTTGAGGTTGAACGCCATGGTGCTGATGCCCATGGAGGTGAACCAGATTCCGACAACCGGCCAGGCACCGAGGAAGAAGTGCAGGCTACGGCTGTTGTTGAAGCTCGCGTACTGGAAGATCAGGCGACCGAAGTAGCCATGGGCGGCCACGATGTTGTAGGTCTCCTCTTCCTGGCCAAACTTGTAGCCGTAGTTCTGACTCTCCGTTTCGGTGGTCTCCCTCACCAGCGAACTGGTGACAAGCGAGCCATGCATGGCGGAAAACAGGCTGCCGCCGAACACACCGGCCACACCCAGCATGTGGAAGGGGTGCATCAGGATGTTGTGCTCAGCCTGGAACACCAGCATGAAGTTGAACGTTCCGGAAATGCCCAGCGGCATGCCATCGGAGAAGGAGCCCTGACCGAAGGGATAGATCAGGAACACGGCGAAGGCAGCCGACAGGGGGGCGCTGTAGGCCACGCAGATCCAGGGACGCATGCCCAGGCGGTAGCTCAGCTCCCACTGACGGCCCATGTAGGCGGAGATGCCGATCAGGAAGTGGAACACCACCAGCTGATAGGGCCCGCCGTTGTAGAGCCATTCATCGAGCGAAGCGGCTTCCCAGATCGGATAGAAGTGCAGGCCGATGGCGTTGCTCGAGGGCACAACAGCACCGGAGATGATGTTGTTGCCGTAGATAAAGGAGCCAGCAACGGGCTCACGGATGCCGTCGATATCGACGGGGGGAGCGGCGATGAACGCCACGATGAAGCAGATCGTGGCGGCAAGCAGGCAGGGAATCATCAGCACCCCGAACCAACCCACATAGATGCGGTTGTTGGTCGAGGTGACCCACTGGCAGAAGGATTCCCAGCTGGTCGCGCGGCCGCTGCGCAGGGCAGTGGTCATGGCAGACGAAAAGAGAATGAGAACGGGTGGTGATCACCGGGCCCGGCAGACCCGAAGATCATCAAAACCGTAGGTCGATTGCCGGAACGGTCCAGCTACCGCAAAGGAACGTTCAATTGCGCAATCCGGCGTTACATGGCCGCTTTACATTGCGTTGTGGCAAGCCACTGGCGCCCCTGCTGCAGGAAGCTGCTCCAGTCGAGTTTCTCGGC
>JBILDP010000090.1:0-8292 GCA_044352535.1 Prochlorococcaceae cyanobacterium | reverse complement strand
GGTGCCCTTGCTGTCGCGCACGGCCAGCCAGCTGGAGGCCTTGCTGCTCAACGTGAGCTGATCGGCTGCGCTGGCAGGCGTTGCAGCGCCTCGGGTGGACTGCCCCTGCAGGGCCGCTGGGGCGGCGGCTGAAGTCTGCTGCTTCTGGAGGTGCGTGCGCTGCCAGTGCATCCAGCCGCTGAAACCGAGCCAGCCGAGCAGCGGCACGGCTACCACGGCGGCCAGTGGCTTGAGCCAGGGGCGGCGGGAGCGCGGCTGGCGCGGCGCCGTGCCCGGGCCACTACCGGCACGCTTGGCCGCGCCCGGGCCAGGCTCGGCTGCTGCTGGGGATCTGAGTGCTTCGCTCCGGCGCAGCTCCTGGATGGAGCCTTCCACATCCACCCCCAGGGTGCTGGCCACCCGGCGGATCTGGGCGATCACGAACACCGGTTCGGGCAGCTTGGCCAGGTTGGCCGATTCCAGGGCCTGCAGCTGCTCTTGGCCCATGTTCAAGCGACCGGAGAGCTCAGCGATGCTCTGCCCCCGGTTCATCCGCGCCTGCCGCAGCTGCGCACCGATCTCCGCCAGAACCTGGGGAGTGTCGGTGGATGGAGTGGGGGTGCTCACAGGCAGGGCCGGATGTGGCTGCAACGGAGAGCGTTCATTGTCCTGCCGCTGTCCAGCCGTCAGCGCGGACGTGCGCGAATCAAGCAAATTCGCGCAATTTGTGGCCACTCCAAAAGCCTCGGCCGCGAGTGGCAAACATGACCTGGTGTGTGAGCTCCAAGGGGAAGACTCGTGAACCAAATCAATACAAAATGGGCGATACTGGATTCGAACCAGTGACCCCTTCCGTGTGAAGGAAGTGCGCTACCGCTGTGCTAATCGCCCGGTCTATTTGGCTGCTGCCGGATCAACTGCGCTGAAGCTGAGGAGCTGGAGCTGAGCTGAATCGAACTGCAGGCGCCCTGCAATGCTGGCGCTTCCTGATGGTAGCCCACGGCCCTTCCCGCCATGCCGCACTGGTCGCTGCTGGCCCTCGGCACGGCCTGCTGCACCACCGCCGGAGACCTGGCCCTGCGGGCTCTGCTGCGGCAGGGCTTCACGGTGCGCCTGGGCCTCGGGCTGAGCTGCTGCCTCACGGCCCTGCTGGCCCTGCCGCTGCTGCTGGTGTGGCCGTCGCCCCTGGATGGACGCGCCCTGCTGGTGGCCCTGCTGGCCTCTGGGCTGGTGAATGCCCTGGCCTTCTGGGCCTATGGCCGGGGGGTGGCCCGGGGCGATTTCAGCCTGGCGCTGCCCCTGCTCAACCTCTCCCCCCTGGTGCTGCTGGGCTCCGGTTGGTTGCTGCTGGGGGAGCGCCCCGGGCCCATCGCTGCGGCAGGCGTGGTGGTGCTGGTGTTCGGTGCCCTGCTGCTGCGCAGCGGCGCTGGCCCGGGCCGCCAGCTCTGGCACGTTCCGGGGGCTCCGGAGATGCTGCTCACCGCCGTGCTCTGGGGCATCGGCGCCAGCATCGACAAGCTGGGAGTGCGCTCCGGCGGTGGCCTGCTCTGGGTGGCGGCGCTGCACGCGGTGGTGGGTCTGCCGTTGCTGCTGCCGGCCTTGCTCGCCGGTGATCAGCGCCGTCTGCGCGGCGCCCTCCCCGCTCCCGCCAGCCCCTGGTGGCGCCGCCGTGTGCCGCTGCTCCTGGCGGTGGCCCTGCTGGCCCTGGTGGGCACCAGCCTGCAGATGGAGGCACTGCAGAGCACTGATGTGGTGCACGTGGTGGCGATCAAGCGGCTCAGCACCCTGCTGGGCAGCCTGGCGGGGGTGGTCTGGCTGGGGGAGCCGGGCGGGGCCCTGCGCCTGCCGGCTGCCGGGCTGATGTTCAGCGGCGCCCTGATCGTGCTGCTGGCCGCCCACGCCTGATGGGCAGCGGGCCTGAGGGGGCGTGATCCTGCAGCATGGTGCCACTGCCCGCTTCTGCCTTCACCTTGGCTCCAGACACTCCCCTCACCGATGTGCTGATCGTGGGCGGCGGTGTGTGCGGCACGGCGCTGCTGTTTGAGCTGGCCCGCTACACCGACCTGGGTGCGATCACCCTGGTGGAGCGCTACGACCAGCTGGCGCGGGTGAACTCCAAGGCCACCAACAACAGCCAAACGATCCACTGCGGCGATATCGAGACCAACTACACGCTCGAGAAGGCCGTGAAGGTGAAGCGCACGGCCGAGATGATCGTGCACTACGCGGAGCTGCTCGACCCGGCCGTGCGGGAGCGCTGTGTGTTCCGCACCCCCAAGATGGTGCTGGCGGTGGGCGAGAAGGAGTGTGCCTTCCTGCGTGAGCGCTTTGAACGCTTCTCGCCCCACTTCCCGGCCATGGAGCTGCTGGAGAAGGAGCAGATCGCCGAGTGGGAGCCGAATGTGGCGCTGGTCGATGGCCAGCTGCGTGCGGAGGAGCTGGTGGCGATCGGCATCCGCAGCACCTACACCGCCGTCGACTACGAGGAACTGGCCCAGTCGTTCGTGGACGAGGCCCGTGCGGCGATCGCCGCGAGTCCTGCCCCGCGCCAGCTGGATCTGTTGATGGGCACCAGCGTTGCCGAGATCAGGCCGGAGGGGGAGTTGTTCCGGGTGACCCTGGCCCCCACCTCCGGCTGCAGCGCCGGCCTGGCTGCCGATGGAACGGCTGGGGCGCCCCGCGAGATCCTGGCGCGCCACGTGGTGGTGAACGCCGGTGCCCACAGCCTGCTGATGGCCCAGCAGATGGGCTTTGGCCTGGAGTACTCCTGCCTGCCGGTGGCCGGCAGCTTCTACTTCACGCCCGACCTGCTCCAGGGCAAGGTGTACACCGTGCAGAACGACAAGCTGCCCTTCGCAGCCATCCACGGCGACCCCGACGTGCGCGCCCCCGGCAAGACCCGCTTTGGCCCCACCGCCCTGCTGCTGCCGCTGCTGGAGCGCTACAAGCCGGCCTCCTTCTGGGAGTTTCTCAAGGTGCTGCGGCTGGATTGGGCCGTGCTGGCGGTGTTCTGGCAGCTGTTCCGCATCGCCGACATCCGCAACTACATCCTCAAGAACCTGCTGTTCGAGGTGCCCTGGCTGCGGCGGCGCCTGTTTCTGGCCGATGCCCGCAAGATCGTGCCCGGCATGCAGCTGGGCGATCTCAGCTTCGCCGAGGGCTATGGCGGCGTACGCCCCCAGCTGATCGACAAGCAGAACCGCAAGCTGATGCTTGGTGAGGCCAGCATTCCAGCTCTGCCGGGCCTGGTGTTCAACGTGACGCCCTCCCCCGGGGGCACCTGCTGCCTGGGCAACGCCGCCCGGGATCTGGAGGCGATTGCCGAGCGTCTGGGTTGCGGCTTTGATCGCCAGCGGCTGGCGCGGGAGCTCTACGGCGAGGCTGGCTGAGCCATCTCGGTGGCCGCGTCGTCTTCGGGGGCGCCGCCGCGGAACAGGTGGCGATGGCTGGCGGAATAGAGCCTGGAGCGGGCCTGATCCGGTGGGGCCAGCGCCGGGCTCACCACGTAGAGGGTGGTGCGGATCAGGTTGCGCTCGCGGCTCACGGCGGCCATCTGGCTCAGCGGCACCACGGTGAGCCACTGATCCGGCCAGGTCACCCGATAGCCGATGGCCACGGGTGTGTCGGCGGGGTAGTGGCGCAGCAGCTCGGCCTGCACCTCCTCCACGTGGCGGGCGGAGAGATAGAGGCAGAGGGAGGCCCGCAGGGCCGCCAGCCGCTGCAGCGACTCGGTTTCGGGCACGCCGGTGCGGCCGCCGGTGCGGCTCAGCACGATCGTCTGCACCAGTCCGGGGATGGTGAGTTCGGCGTTGAGGGCCGCGGCGGTGGCCTGGTAGGCGCTGATGCCGGGCACCACCTCCACGCCGATGCCGGCATCGGCCAGGCGGCAGATCTGCTCCGCCAGGGCGCCGTAGAGGCAGGGGTCGCCGTCGTGCAGGCGCACCACCCGCTTGCCGGCGGCGGCGCGCTCCAGCACCAGGGCCAGCACCTCCTCCAGGGTGAGGGTGCTGGTGCGGATCCGCTCGCAGGCTGCCGGCGCCAGGGCGGCGATCTGGGGATTCACCAGCGAGTCGGTGTACACCAGCACCTCGGCCTGCTCGATCGCCCGGGCTGCCCGCAACGTGAGCAGGTCGGGGGCACCAGGGCCGGCGCCCACGATCCACACCTTGGGTTGGTTCACGCGGTGGCTCCGGATTGGTTCATTTCGTGGTTCCTGTGGCGACACCAGCGGGATCGGGCAGGGCCTGGCGGCGCCCGAGCAGCCACCACAGGCCCAGGCCCCCCAGGGCGATCAGCAGCAGGCTCACCAGCTGGGCCATGCGCAGGCCACCCTCGCAGAAGGGCGGCTGGGAGAGCAGGCAGAGGGGGTCAAGGCGCAGGCCCTCGATCCACACCCGGCCACTGCTGTAGGCCATCAGATACACGCAGCTCATGGCGCCGGCCGGCAGCTGGATGCGGCCCCTGCTGCCGGCGCGGAAGAGCAGCAGCAGCAGGGCGCAGACGCCCAGATTCCAGAGCGACTCGTAGAGAAAGGTGGGGTGGAAGTAGAGCTGGTCGAGGAATTCCGGTGGCCGGCTCTCGGCGGGGATCTGTAGCTTCCAGGGCAGCTGGGTGGGCAGGCCGAAGGCCTCGGAGTTGAAGAAGTTGCCCCAGCGGCCGATCGCCTGGCCCAGGGCCACGGCCGGCACGAGCACATCCAGCAGGGGCCAGAAGGGCTGGCGCCGCCAGCGACAGAACAGGATCGTGGTGAGGATCCCGCCGATCAGGGCGCCGTGGATGGCGATCCCACCCCGCCAGATCGCCAGCGCGTCGGCCGGATTGGCGGCGTATTGGCGCCACTCGAGGGCCACGTAGTAGGTGCGGGCGCCCAGCACGGCGCCGAGCACCAGCAGGGGCAGCAGGTCGGCGATCAGGGAGGGCTCGATGCCCCGGGCCTTGCCGAGCTTGGTGGCCAGGGCCAGACCGGTGAGCACGGCAAGGGCGATCAGCAGCCCATACCAGCGCAATGCAAAGGGGCCCAGCTGGAAGACCAGGGGCCCCGGGGAGGTGAAGGTGGCGAGCACGGCGCTCAGGTGATGGGGGCTCAGACGATGCCTTCAGCGGCCTGAACCTTCTCCACCTGGCGCTTCTTCAGCACCAGGAAGATCTGGGCGACGGCGATCGCGGCGAAGAAGGCCAGCAGGCCATAGATGCGAACGGGGTTCTGGAGCACCACCTCGGCATCCATCTGGCCGAAACCACCCACGTTGGGGTCGTTGGTGAGGGGGGCACCAGCGGCCACCACGTCGCCCACGGCGGCGGTGATGGTGGGGCCGGCCGGCACGGTCTCGGTCACCGTGCTGCCGTCGTCGGTGGTGATCTCCACCACGGTGGCGCCACCGTCGCCAGGGGTGAGGGCCGAAACGGTGCCGGCGGCAGGGGCGTTGAACACGCCGTTGTTGCTCTTCTCGCCGGTGGGATACACCTGGCCGCGGCCCCGGTTACCACCCACATGCAGCTGGTATTTGCCGAAGTGGATGTTGCTGTCGGTGGCGGGATCGGGTGAGAGCACCGGGAACACGATTTCCTGGTGCTGGTCGCCGGGGATCGGGCCCACCAGCAGGATGTTGGGCTGATCGTCGGAGTACTGGGTGTAATAGATGCCCGCGGTCTCCTCCTTCAGCTCCTCGCTGAGGCGGTCCTGGGGAGCAAGGGTGAAGCCCTCGGGCAGCATCACCACCGCACCCACGTTGAGGCCGGTGGGGCTGCCGTCGCCGGCCACCTGCTGCACGGAGGTGTCGTAGGGGATCTCAACCACCGCCTTGAACACGGTGTCGGGGAACACGGCCTGGGGCACTTCCACCCGGGTGGCTTTCTTGGCCAGGTGGCAGTTGGCACACACGATCTTGCCGGTGGCCTCGCGGGGGCTGTCGTAGTTCTGCTGGGCCCAGAAGGGGTAGGCCCAGCTGGGGCTGGCGGCGCCGATCAGCACGGCGACGGCCAGGGTGGTGCCCACCAGGGAGCTGAGCAGCAGAGACAGGGTGCGGCGCATCGGAATTGGGGCGGCGGGGTGGGAGAAACGGCGATCAGAGCGGAGCGTGATCCGCGATCAGACCCACCAGGGCTTGTCGCCGGTGCGGAAGTCGGTCTCGGTCCACTGGCTCACAAACACGTTGTCGCTGTCCACCGAGACATGGGCCAGGGCCAGGGAGAGGGGAGCCGGGCCACGCACCACCTTGCCGGTGGCGTCGTACTGGGAGCCGTGGCAGGGGCACATGAACTTGTTCTGGCCGCTGTTCCAGGGCACCACGCAACCCAGGTGGGTGCAGATGGCGTTGATGCCATAGCTGCCGATGGCGTCGTCGCCCTCGACGATCAGGTAAGTGGGGTCGCCCTTGAGGCCCTGCACCAGGCTGCGGTCGCCCTCCTTGTGGGTGCTGAGCCAGCCACTGGCGGTCACCGGGTTGCCGAGCTCGTCTTTGGCGGTGGTGCCGCCGCCGCCACCGGCGGCCTTGGGGGGGATGAAGTAGTTCACCACCGGGTAGAGGGCACCCAGGGCAACGCCGGTCACGGAGCCGAAGGTCAGCAGGTTCATGAACTGCCGACGACCCATTCCGGGCACGTCACCACTGGAAGCGCTCGCGGGCATCTGGGTCATGAAGACGTGCCGGGACAACGTGGCGGCCACATTAAGGCCTGCCCTCCCCGCGGCGCGCCCGGGCCTCCGCCAGCGCCGCCACGGCTGCAACATGCTGTTGTGGATCGATCTTCTGGATTGCGGGTGTCTGGCGTGGTTCCACCCCTCACGGCCGCCGAGTTGCTGGGTCTGCTGCGCCAGCGCTGGCGCGCCTCCTACGACCTGCAGCTGGTGCAGCGCCGCGGGCGCCTGTATCTGCAGGTGATGTGGGCCTACCTGGAGCAGCAGTCGTTTCCGCTCAGCCCCGAGCAATACGGCGAGCGGCTCGAGGCCCTCGCCGGCGCCCTCAACGACCTGGGCGTGGCCGAACCGGTGCGCCAGTGGCTCGCCACCACCGGCGACAAGCCGCGCCTCGGCAAGGCGCTCACCCTGCCGCTCGAGGTGCCCAGCCAGCGGCTCAGCGAGTTTCTGCTCTGAGCGCCGGGCCGGTGCTGCAGGGCGGGGTCGGTGGTGCTGGGCGGGATGGTCAGGCCTTGAGGCGCTCGCTGAGGGCCACCAGCCCCACGCCGCTCAGGAACAGCACCGTGATCGCCCCGGTGAGCAGCAGCATCGTGATCGGGTCGGTGGAGGGGGTGAGCACCGCGCCGGCCAGGGCGGCCGCCAGCACCACCCAGCGCCAGCCGGCCAGCATCGTGCGCGACCGCACCAGCCCGAGGGCGCCCAGCAGGAGCTGCAGCACCGGCAGCTGGAAGGCCAGGCCGGTGGCCAGCATCAGCAGCAGCACGAAGTCGAGGTAGCGCTCGATCGACCAGCTCGGCTCCACCACGTCGGCGCCATAGCTCACCAGAAACTGCAGCGCCGCCGGCACCAGGGCCCACCAGGCGAAGGCCAGGCCTGCCGCGAACAGCACCGCCGAGCCCGCCACCGCCGGCGCCACCAGGCGCCGCTCGCGCCGGGTGAGGCCCGGCAGCACGAAGGCCAGGCCCTCGTAGAGCACATAGGGCAGGGCCAGGGTGAGGCCGGCGTAGCCCGCCACCTTGAGAGACACAAACAGGAACTCCCCCGGCGCCAGCTGCAGGAAGCGAATGCCGCTGGCCGGCATCTCCAGCAGCCGCACCAGCGGCTTCACGGCCAGCAGGCAACCGGCGGCGGCCACCACCACCGCCAGCAGGCTGCGCAGCACGCGGCGGCGCAGTTCTTCCAGGTGGTCGACCAGGGTCATCTCCACCTCGCCGGGAAAGGCGTCGAGATCGCCGCCCGCGGCCGTGGTGGGTGGGTCTGGGGGGCTGGTGGCCACCCGGATCGGCGGGGGTGGCTGCAGCGGCGTGGGCTGTTCGGAGACGTCGGCCATCAGCGCGCCTCCTCCGGCCGCGGTGCCAGCAGGGTAAGGGCTCGCTCCGGTTCGCCCCACAGCACCTCGCCGCCCCGGTGCCGCACCGTGCCGGGGGCGCTGCCCGGGATCCGCTGCAGGTCGGTGGTGGGCACCATCACCACCGGCACCCGCCGGTTGGCGCGGCCCCGGCTGAAGTGGGCCGCCAGGTCGGCGGCGGCCTGCAGGTCGGCATCGCTTGCGCTGGCCTCCGAGCTCTTGAGCACCACATGGCTGCCCGGCAGCTCCTGGGCGTGGAACCAGAGGTCGCCACGGCGCGCCTGGCGGAAGGCGATCCACTCGTTCTGGCGGTGGTTGCGGCCCACCT
>JBILDP010000089.1:0-8334 GCA_044352535.1 Prochlorococcaceae cyanobacterium | reverse complement strand
TGGCGCTGGGGGGCTGGCTGACCGGCACCACCTTCGTGACCTCCTGGTACACCCACGGCATTGCCAGCTCCTACCTGGAGGGCTGCAACTTCCTCACCGCTGCGGTGAGCAGCCCGGCCGATGCCATGGGCCACTCCCTGCTGCTGCTCTGGGGCCCGGAAGCCCAGGGCGACTTCGTGCGCTGGTGCCAGCTCGGCGGCCTCTGGCCCTTCGTGGCCCTGCACGGCGCCTTCGCCCTGATCGGCTTCATGCTGCGTCAGTTCGAGATCGCCCGTCTCGTCGGCATCCGCCCTTACAACGCCATCGCCTTCTCAGGCCCGATCGCGGTGTTCGTCAGCGTCTTCCTGATGTATCCGCTGGGTCAGAGCAGCTGGTTCTTCGCTCCCTCCTTCGGGGTGGCAGCGATCTTCCGCTTCCTGCTGTTCCTGCAGGGCTTCCACAACTGGACCCTGAATCCCTTCCACATGATGGGCGTGGCCGGCATCCTCGGCGGTGCGCTCCTCTGCGCCATCCACGGCGCCACGGTGGAGAACACCCTGTTTGAGGACGGCGAGCAGTCGAACACCTTCAAGGCGTTCGAGCCCACCCAGGAGGAGGAGACCTATTCGATGGTGACCGCCAACCGCTTCTGGAGCCAGATCTTCGGGATCGCCTTCTCCAACAAGCGCTGGCTGCACTTCTTCATGCTGTTTGTGCCGGTGATGGGTCTGTGGACCAGCAGCATCGGCATCATCGGCCTGGCCCTCAACCTGCGTGCCTACGACTTCGTGTCGCAGGAGATCCGCGCCGCTGAGGACCCCGAGTTCGAGACCTTCTACACGAAGAACATTCTTCTGAACGAGGGTCTGCGTGCCTGGATGGCACCGGCTGACCAGCCGCACGAAAACTTCGTCTTCCCTGAAGAGGTACTGCCCCGTGGAAACGCCCTTTAATTCCGGGCTGGTGAGCGTCGGGGGCAAGGACCTCGACTCCACCGGTTACGCCTGGTGGGCCGGTAACGCCCGCCTGATCAATCTCTCCGGTCGCCTGCTCGGCGCCCACGTGGCCCACGCCGGTCTGATGGTGTTCTGGGCCGGCGCCATGATGCTGTTCGAGGTGAGCCACTTCACCTTCGACAAGCCCATGTATGAGCAGGGGCTGATCTGCATGCCCCACGTGGCCACCCTCGGCTACGGCGTGGGTCCCGGTGGTGAGGTCGTTGACCTTTACCCCTTCTTCGTGGTGGGTGTGCTCCACCTGATTAGCTCGGCCGTTCTTGGCCTGGGCGGTCTGTATCACGCCCTGCGCGGTCCCGAGATCCTGGAGAGCTACTCCTCCTTCTTCTCGCAGGATTGGCGCGACAAGAATCAGATGACCAACATCATTGGTTATCACCTGATTCTTCTCGGTGTGGGCGCCCTGCTGCTGGTCTTCAAGGCCATGTTCTTCGGCGGCGTTTATGACACCTGGGCCCCCGGTGGCGGCGATGTGCGCCTGATCACCAACCCCACCCTCAACCCCGGTGTGATCTGGGGCTACCTGTTCCGCGCCCCCTTCGGTGGTGAGGGCTGGATCATCGGTGTGAACTCGATGGAAGACATCATCGGCGGTCACATCTGGATCGGTCTCACCTGCATCTTCGGTGGCATCTGGCACGTGATCACCAAGCCCTTCGGCTGGGTGCGCCGCGCCTTCATCTGGAACGGTGAGGCCTATCTGAGCTACAGCCTCGGCGCCCTGAGCTTCATGAGCTTCATCGCCTCGGCCTACATCTGGTTCAACAACACCGCCTATCCCTCGGAGTTCTACGGCCCCACCAACGCCGAAGCCTCCCAGGCCCAGAGCTTCACCTTCCTGGTGCGTGACCAGCGCCTCGGCGCCAACATCGGTTCGGCCATGGGCCCCACCGGTCTGGGCAAGTACCTGATGCGCTCCCCCACGGGCGAGATCATCTTCGGTGGTGAAACCATGCGCTTCTGGGACTTCCGTGGTCCTTGGCTGGAGCCCCTGCGTGGCCCCAATGGCCTGAGCCTCGACAAGCTCCAGAACGACATTCAGCCCTGGCAGGTGCGCCGCGCGGCTGAATACATGACCCACGCCCCGAACGCTTCGCTGAATTCGGTGGGCGGAATCATCACCGAACCCAACTCGGTGAACTTCGTGAACATCCGCCAGTGGCTGGCCGCGACCCAGTTCGTGCTTGCCTTCTTCTTCCTGGTGGGTCACCTCTGGCACGCCGGCCGCGCCCGCGCCGCAGCTGCCGGTTTCGAAAAGGGCATCGACCGTCAGGCCGAGCCCACCCTGGCCATGCCGGATCTCGACTGATCCTGCACACCAGCTTCCACAACTGCATCAGGAACTGCATCAGGCCCTTGCCATCTGGCAAGGGCTTTTTTGTTGGCAGCAGCCCTAAACCTGCCCGCCATTGAGAGGCAACCCAAACTGCCGATTTCTGCGGATGACAGTGATTCCCAGTGGGAATACCGTGTTATCAATACCCTGTCACGTTCGTTCGCCTGCCGTGATATCGCACCTGCGCCAAGGTTCCAAGCTCTTCGGTATCCAGTGCTGGGGCGCCGGATCCTCTCTCGCGGCCGCTGCCATCTCCCTGAGTCTGGTGGGGGCAGGCGCCATGGCACAGCTGCAGACAAGGCCCGTCACTGGTCAGCTGAGCGCGCCAGCTCCGGGCGTGGTGTGTGATGGCGCTGGCCCCGTTTGCTACGACGCCCAGGGACCTTCCATCGGCCACACCCAGACCTATTTCGGCCGCCTGGCCGCTGATCGACTCACCCGGGAGTTGGCCGGTCGCCCCCCCGTGCAGGAATTCCGGCTCAGCACCGGCGCCCTCTGCGATAGCCGGGCCAATCTGTGCTGGAGCGATGGCTACAGCCGCCGCACAGTGGCCAGCCAACTGTCGCAACAGCTCTACGGCAGCAGTAGCGGCGGTGGGAGTGGCGGCGGCATGAACGGCGGCGGCGGCAACACCACGCTCGGAGATCTGCAGCTACCGGTGGCCGGGGTGCTCTGCGATCGTCGCGAAAAACGTTGCTACGACCGGCAGGGGCTGTCCCTTGCCCTCACCCGTGAGTACTACGGCATCTACGCCGAGCAGGCAGCCCTGCGGCAACTGGGCGGACAACAGCCCCCCAAGGTGTTCCGGCTCAGCAACGGCGCCGTGTGTGACGTGGCAGCCCAGCGATGCTGGAGCGATGGCTGGGATCGGCGCACCATCGACACCACCCTCAGCCGCCAGTTGTTTGGCCAGGGTGGTGGTGCTGTGGCCCGACAGGCCCAGTGCCGACTCACCCGCTGGTTCAAGACCCTGGCCAGCGGCAGCTGCGAAATCCGCGAACGCACCAGCACGCGCGGTCGCAAGGTGGACGTGGCCCTGACGGACGGCTCGGTGTACACCTTCAGCAACTTCCGGGGCGAGGGCTATCGCATCACCGATGGCCAGGGCGCCACCTGGCCGGTACGCGTCAGTGAACAGGGCAACAACCTGAGCTTCAGCTGGTCAGACCGGGTGCTGCAAGTGACCCTGGAGCGCACCAGCAGCAGCCAGAGCCTGATCCAACTGCTCAACACCCTGCTGGGCAACTGAGCCAGCGACGCAGCAACGGCAGGCTCAGGCCGATCACATTGCTGAAACAGCCTTCAATGCGCTCCACCATGAGCCCGCCTCGACCTTCCAGAGCAAAACCACCAGCGCACTGCAATGGCTCGCCGGTGGCCACATAGGCCAGGATCTCCGCCACGGTCACGGCCGCGAACTGGACCCTGGTGGTGACAACCGCCAGTCTGGACTGGGCTAGGCCTGCCTCCGGTCCGACGGGCAGGGAGATCAGGCAGTGACCGGTATGCAGCTCCCCCCAGTGGCCGGCCATGCGCTGCCAACGGGCGATCGCCGCAGCGGCGTCTGCGGGTTTGCCGTGCACCTCCCCCTCGAACACCAGGACGGAATCGCAGCCGAGCACAGCTGTCGCATCTCCCGCTGATGTCGTGGCCAGGGTGTCGGCCACGGCATCCGCCTTGGCGGCCGCCAGACGCTGCACCAACCGAAGCGGATCGGGGTCGGCAATCTTCTGCTCATCCACACCGCTCACCTGCACCTGATGGGTGATGCCGGCCTGCTCGAGCAGGCGCCGGCGGGCGGGCGATGCGGAGGCCAGAACCAGCATGACAAGCAGGTGGACGGAGAGAATGCCATCCATGAAACGACGGCTGAGCCACGACCATGCGCTGGGCGAGGAACCGGCGCGAGACCACGATCCCCTGCTCGACCGTCGCGCCCTGGCGAGGGCAAGCCAGGCCATGCGCTGCCTGCCCTTCCGGCGAGCGTTCTACGACCATGTGGCTGAGCAGGCCCTGAGCAGCGCCACGTTCTGCAGGCTCCCCGAGGCCGGACAGCTCTGCTGGGGGCGCATGGGCCCCGAGCGGGTAGAAGCCCACTTCATCTGGCTGATCCGACTCGGCGTGCTGCGCCGCGAGGTGGACGGCCAGGGACTCACCGAGAGGGTGCGGCTCACACCGATGGGCCGCGAGCTGCTGGGGAGCTGGCGGGGCGAAATCCCCAGAGCCCCACTGGCCGAGCGGATCCAGCACCAGCTGCGCCGCAGCCGGCCAAGGCTGTGAGCGCCTCGCGGCCCGGAGCCGGCCCACGCCCCCTGATGGTGCTCGGCACCAGCAGCGGCGCCGGCAAATCTCTGATGACCGCCGCCCTCTGCCGAGTGCTGCGGCGCCGGGGTGAAACCCCTCTGCCCTTCAAAGGGCAGAACATGAGCAACAACGCCTGGGTTGACCAGAGCGGCGGTGAGATGGCCTACTCGCAGGCCCTTCAGGCCTGGGCAGCAGGGCGCGAACCACAGTGCGCCATGAACCCGGTGCTGCTCAAGCCCCAGGGCGACTCCACCAGCGAGGTGATCCACCTGGGCCGCAGCGTGGGGCGGGCACGGGCTGAGCACTACTACCGCGACTGGTTTCGCCCAGGCTGGAACGCCATCCGCACAGGCCTGGTGGAGCTGCAGACGCCATTCCCCGCCGGTCGGCTGGTGCTCGAGGGGGCGGGGAGTCCGGTGGAGGTGAACCTGCAGCCGCGCGACCTCACCAACCTGCGCCTGGCCCAGTACCTGCGCGCCCGCTGCCTGCTGGTGGCGGATATCGAGCGTGGCGGCGTGTTTGCCCAGATCGTGGGCACGCTGGCCCTGCTGCGGCCGGTGGAGCGCCCCCTGATCGGCGGCCTGCTGATCAACCGCTTCCGGGGCAGGCGCGAGCTGTTTGAGGAAGGCCGCCGCTGGCTTGAAACCCACACCGGCGTGCCGGTGCTGGGGGTGATGCCCTGGCTGGATGAGCTGTTTCCGCCGGAGGATTCGCTGGATCTGCTGGAGCGCCGCGGCCGCAAACAGGGAGCCGACCTGGAGATCGCGGTGTTGCGGTTGCCTTCGCTGAGCAATTTCTCCGACCTCGATCCGCTCGAGGCCGAGCCCACAGTGCAGCTGCGCTGGCTGCAGCCAGGGGAAGAGCTGGGCCACCCCGATGCCGTGGTGGTCCCTGGCAGCAAGCAGACCCTGCGGGATCTGGCCGCCCTGCAGACCAGCGCTCTGGCCCGCCAGCTGCAGCACTATCTGGCCGCAGGGGGCCATGTGTTTGGCATCTGCGGCGGCCTGCAGATGCTGGGCCGGGAGCTGTGCGACCCCGGGGGCCACGAAGGCGGCACTGCCACGGCGGCGGGCCTCAACCTGCTGCCTTTGCGCACCGTGTTCGGCCAGGTGAAGGCCCTCCAGCAGCGCCGCAGCCTGGCCCTATGGCCCTGCAGCTCCACCGAGTCCGGACCCATGCACCTGGAGGGATTTGAACTCCACCGCGGCGTCAGCATGACCCAGGAGCCCTGCCAGAGTCTCTGCTCGGATCAGGGGCTGGGCTGGGTGAACCCTGTGGGCAACCAGGGAGGGATCGCTGCCGGCACCTACCTGCACGGCGTATTTGAGAGCGGTCCGTGGCGCCGCCGCTGGCTGAACCAACTGCGGCAGCGCAAGGGACTGCCAGCCCTGAGCGAACAGCAGCCGCACCACAGCCGCCAGCGCGATGCACTGCTCGATCGCCTCGCCGATGCCTTTGAGCGACACGTGAATCTGGAGCCCCTTTTCACCCCCTGAGCCATGGGTCGCGATCCCGTCACCATCCACTGGCCCAATGGCCAGCGCACCAGCATCGAGCCCGGCAGCTCCTGGCTGGCTGCGGCCCAGGCCGCGGGTGTCCTGATCCCCACGGGTTGCCTTGGCGGCAGCTGCGGCGCCTGCGAGATCGATGTGAACGGCAAGACCGTGCGGTCCTGCATCGCAGCAGTGCCCCCCAGTCGCACGGGATCGCTGAAGGTGGAGCTCGCCGCCGATCCCTACTGGTGAACCTGGGCTAGTCGCGCTGAATCAAGCCACCGCCCAGCAGCACATCCCCGGCGTAGAACACCGCAGCCTGGCCAGGGGTGATCGAGAACTGCTCCTCGGCAAACTCCAGCCGGCAGCGATGGGGGCGATCGGCGGCGCGGTCCGCGTCGGTGGCAGGCAAGGGGATCAGGCGAGCCCGCTCGGGGCCGCTGCGGTAGCGCACCTGCACCTCCACCTGCAACGGCTCCCGGGGCGGCGCCATCGACACCCAGTTCACCGCCCCAACCAGGGCTTCGCTGCGGGCGGCCTCGGAGCGGGGCGCCACCACCACCCGGTTCATGGCCCCATCCAGACGCACCACGTGCAGGGGCTCGCGCCAGGCCACGCCCAAGCCCTTGCGCTGGCCGATCGTGAAATGCTCGATGCCATCGTGCTGGCCCACCACGGTGCCGTCGGTGAGCACGATCTCCCCCTGGCGGGAGGGCAGATAGGCATCGAGAAACGCCTTCATCGAACCGTGGTGATCGGCCAGGCAGAGGTCCTGGCTCTCCGGTTTCTGGGCCGTGCGCAGGCCGTGGCGGGCCGCCTCCAGGCGGGTATCGGCCTTGGTGAGCTCGCCCAGGGGAAACACCAGACGTCCCAGGGCCTCCTGGGGGAGGTCGTAGAGGAAGTAGCTCTGGTCCTTGCGACCATCGAGGCCGCGCAGCAGCTGGTGGCGCCCCGAGGCATCTCCGGGCACCGGCAGGGGCTCGCCGGCGTCGGCATGGCGCACCCGCGCATAGTGACCGGTGGCGATCCGCGCGATAGCCCGCTCCTGCAGGGCCCAGTGCAGCATCGGTCCGAATTTCACCTCGCGGTTGCAGCGCGAGCAGGGCAAGGGCGTCACGCCGGAGCCGTAGCCCTGCACCAGAAAATCGACGATCTGGGCCTGGAAATGCTCCCGGAAATCCACCACGTGATGCGGCACCCCCAGCTGCTCGCAGATCCCGGCCGCATCCACCAGACCCTCGGCGCAGCAGGCTCCCTTGCCGCTCATCAACCAGAGGGTGAGTCCCTCCACCTGCCAGCCGGCCTCCACCAGCAGGGCCGCCGTGAGTGAACTGTCGACGCCTCCCGAGAGACCCACGGCCACCCGGTGCTCACCCGGCCAGGCGCTCAGACGCTCCAGTGCAGCGGCCCCTGCAGTGGTGGCGGCAGACCGCTGCGGAGCCTGTGGGTGCGGAGCCTGTGGGTGCGGCGTCGCTGGCTGAACCGTGCTGGGCAAGCTGCTGGGCAAGAAGGCGCATCGCGCAAGCTCGCTCCATCATGAGACCGAGCGATCCGGCCCTGTCGTGTCTGCCAGCAGCGCCCCGACAAACTGGCCCCACCGCGATGCCAGCCACCTGCTGGTGAGCAGCGCCGAGATGGCAGAGCTGGAAAACCAGCTGTTCGCCAGCGGCCTGCCGGTGGAGGCCCTGATGGAGAAGGCGGCCCTGGCGGTGAGCCGGCGATTGCTGGAACAGTACGGAGAGGAGCTGCGCCAGCGGGGCGCTCTTGTGCTGGTGGGGCCTGGCCACAATGGCGGCGATGGCCTGGTGGTGGCGCGCGAACTCCATCTGGCCGGTGTGGCGGTACGGATCTGGAGTCCGTTCGAGCGGCACAAACCCCTCACCGAGCGCCACCTCCAACACGCCCGCTGGCTGGGAATTGCCCAGCTGACGGATCCGCCCGAACCCAGCGATCCGGCGCTGTGGATTGATGCCCTGCTGGGCATCGGCCAGCAGCGAGCGGCGGGTGAAACGGTCGAGAGCGTGCTGGAGCAACGCCAGCTGCATCAGCGTGGCCGACTCGTGGCCATCGATGTACCCACCGGGCTCTGCGCTGACACCGGCACACCCTTCGGCGCCGGGGTGGCCCGTGCCTGCCAGACCTATGCGATCGGGCTGCTGAAACAGGGGCTGATCCAGGACGCCGCCCTGGCGTGGGTGGGCCGGCT
>JBILDP010000088.1:0-8337 GCA_044352535.1 Prochlorococcaceae cyanobacterium | reverse complement strand
AGATGGCGATCGAGCAGGCCAAGGCGGCCGGAGCCGTGGCGATGTTCGGCGAGAAATACGCCGACGTGGTGCGGGTGGTGGATGTGCCCGGCGTGTCGATGGAGCTCTGCGGCGGCACCCACGTAGCCAACACCGCCGAGATCGGCGTGTTCAAGATCGTGGCCGAGAGCGGCGTGGCCGCCGGCATCCGTCGCATCGAAGCGGTGGCAGGCCCGGCGGTGCTGGCCTACCTCAAGGAGCGCGAGGCGGTGGTGAAGCCCCTGGCCGAGCGCTTCAAGGCCCAGCCCGGCGAGATCGTGGAGCGGGTGGTGGCGCTGGCCGATGAGCTCAAGGCCACGCAAAAAGCCCTGGCGGCGGCCCGCGCTGAGCTGGCGGTGGCCAAGGCCGCGGCGCTCGTGGCCCAGGCCGAAGCGGTGGGGGCTGGTCCGGATGGCGCCCCCTTCCAGCTGCTGGTGGCCCGTCTCGACGGCGTGGAAGGGGCCGGCCTGCAGGGGGCGGCCCAGGGCTTGGCCGACCAGCTGGGCGATGGGGCGGCGGTGGTGCTGGGCGGCCTGCCCGATCCCGCTGACCTGGGCAAGGTGATCCTGGTGGCGGCCTTCGGCAAAGCGGTGATCGCCGCGGGCCCCAAGGCCGGCTCCTTCATCGGTGGCGTGGCGAAAGCCTGCGGTGGTGGCGGCGGCGGCCGGCCCAACCTGGCCCAGGCCGGTGGTCGCGATGGTTCTGCGCTCGATGGGGCGCTGGTGCAGGCGCGGGAGCAGCTGGTGGGCGAGCTGGGGGCAGCAGGCCAGGGCTGAGGAGCGGTAAGCGTTGAGGCACCGGAACAGCCGGGCCGGCCACTCCGCCAACTGTTCCCAGTTCGTGGCCGTTTGGGACGGCTGGGGAACCCTGTGGGTATCCCAAACGAAAAGGAGGTGCGCCATGGCCAGCACCTTTGTGATTCATGCCCGCCGCGACTGGACGTTCCAGCTGGTGTTGCTGGGCAGCCGCCTGCGCCTGGAGGGCTGGTGTGACGGGCCCGGCGGCTGGGGGGCAGACGACGCCTGCAGTGCCTGGATGCAACCCACCGATGCCCCTCACGACGTGGCTGAGCAGCTCATGAGCCGGCCGAGCTGCTGCCTGTGACGGCCTGAACAAGCCGCCCCATGATGACCAGCAGGCTGCTGTCGGTCTGCTCGGCAAGCTGAGGGCAGTTCTGTGCCGCTTCCTCCTGTGTTGCTCTCTGCTCAGCTCCTCCGGCGCTGCAGTGGTGCCGTCTTCACCCTGCTGCCGCTTGCGGGGAGCTTCACCGCGCCGCTGCGCGCCCAGACCCAGGTGCAGCTCCGCTGTGATGGCACTCTGCTGGAAGCGCGCGGCAGCGCTGAGCTCAAGCGCGACACCCAGTCCCTGCAGGTCTCGCTGGGACTGGAGGCGGAAGCGGCTGATGCCGACGGGGCGCTGGCGGCCCTGCAGCAGCGTCTGGCGGCCGTGCGGCAACGGCTGGGGGCCCTCCAGGTGCGCGATCTGCGCGTCACGTCCCCCAGCACCTGGCAGCGATCGCAGGACCCTGCCGGCGCCCCCCTGCGGGTGGTGGCCAACCTGCAGGTGAGCGGCGTGCTGGCACCGCCACGGCTCCAGGCCTTCATTCGCGATGTGGGCGCCCTGCCGGGGGTGCGCCTCAACCCGGTGGCAAGCGAGGCTGATCCGGCCCTCAGCCCAGGCGTGCGATCCCGGCTGCTGCGCGCTGCCTACCAGGATGCGCTCGCCCAGGGGCGCGAACTCGCGGGTGTGCTGGGTCTCAGTCGGTTGCAGCCCCTGGAGGTGCGTGTTGACGGCCAGGAGCTGAGGCCGGTGGCCCTGCGGGCGATGGCGGCGGATGCCGCCCCATTCGATCCGGCCGAATTGCCCCTGCCCACGGACCGCCTCGGTCTGCAGGTGCGCTTTTGCGCCCGATGAGTTCGGCTGCCGGCCGTCATGCCTGCGCGATGGAGATGGTTCAGTCGACCAGCTTCAGCAGCTGATCGGCCGCGGCGGCCAGGCCATGGTCGAGGGGCAGCATCTGTGCCGTGATGGCCTGCAGGGTGGCGGTGTCGCGCCGGCTGGTGGCAGCGATGGCATCGAGCAGCATGCCGAGCAGGGCATTGCTGTGCTGACAGCGCTGGCTCAGCAGGCCCAGCAGCTCCATGGCCAGGTCGGTGTCGAACAGCATCGCCCGCAGCACTGCATCACTGCTCACCTCGATCAGCTCAGCCGAGCCTTCAACGACGCGAACGTCGGCGGAGTGGCGGCCATCGCCGAACAGGGCCATTTCCCCCAACAGTTCCTCGGCCTCCAGCACCGTGAGGGTGTGGGCGGCGTTGTCGTGGTGGCGCAGCTGAATGGCCACCCTGCCTTCGGTGAGCAGCATCAGCTGGAAGCCCGGCTCGCCCTGAGCGAGCAGCAGTTCCCCCTCGTGCACCCGTCGCTGTCGGGGCTCCAGTTCGGTGTGATGGCTGTTGAGCAGGAGCTTGAACCGCTCCCGCACTGCCCGGCGCTGCTGCTCGTCGCCCCACATCAGCTTTGCAGGTAGGTGGTCTGGCGCAGGCTGGTCTCCAGGTGGTCCATCAGTCGGCGGGCATCGCTGATCCGCAGGGCACCGCGGCCGATGGCCGCCTCGCTGGAAACCCGCAGTCGCTCCAGCAGCAGCTCGGGATCGTGCTCCATGGCCTCGAGCACGTCGGCGTTGGTGTTGCCTCGCACCACGTGGTCGAGCTGGTAGCCGCCGCCGCTGGTGAGCCGGATGTGCACGGCATTGGTGCTGCCGAACAGGTTGTGGAGATTGCCCATCACCTCCTGGTAAGCGCCGCCAAGGAACAGGCCGATCAGGTAGGGCTCGCCGGGGCGCAGGGCATGGAGCTCCAGCAGAGGCTTCACCTGGCCGTTGCCGATGAAGCGCGCCAGTTTGCCGTCGGAATCGCAGGTGAGATCGGCGAAGTGGCCGAGCCTGGTGGGTCGCTCCTCGAGCCGGTGGATCGGCATCACCGGAAACAGCTGCTCAATCGCCCAGGTGTCGGGGGCGGAGCGGAACACCGAGAGGTTGGCGTAGTAGGTGCCGGCCAGGGCCGCCTGCAGGGCTTTGAGCTCATCGGGAATGGCGACGCCCTCGGGCAACCGGGCCACGATCGCCTCGGCACAGGCCCAGGTGAGCTGCTCGGCGCTGGCCCGCTGGGGCAGGCTCAGGTAGCCCAGGCGGAAGGCGGCCAGGGCGTCGTCCTTGAACTTGATCGCGTCGTTCCACGCCTCCTGCAACCGGGCAAGGCCATCGGATTCCCCTGTCGGCAGCGCCGTGATCGCCGCCAGCGTGTCGCGCAGGTTGCGCACGATCAGGGGGTCGCTGACTGGGTCGGCCGCGGCGTCTGCGGCGCTGCTATGGCCCAGCACGCTGCCGCTGCCCAGCACACTGCCTGAGCCCAGCACGTTGAACACCAGCACCGAGAAGTGGCTGGCGATGGCGCGGCCGCTCTCGCTCACCAGGGTGGGCACCGGCACGCCATGGGGCTCGCAGCACTCGCGCACCGTGGCCACCACGTCGTTGGCGTAGTTCTGCAGGGAGTAGTTGGTGGAGGCTGCGCTGGCGGTGCGGCTGCCGTCGTAGTCGATGCCGAGGCCGCCGCCCACATCCAGGAAGCCCATCGGCGCGCCCAGCTTGGTGAGCTCCACGTAGATCTGCCCCGCTTCCTGCAGGGCGTCCTTGAGCACGGCGATGTCGTTGATCTGGCTGCCCACGTGGAAGTGGAGCAGGCGCAGATCGCCCAGCAGGTTGGCGGCGCGCAGGGCCTCCACCGTGGCGAGCACATCGGGAATCGACAGGCCGAACTTGGCCTTCTCGCCCACCGAACTGCCCCAGCGGCCGGTGCTGCGGCTCGAGAGCTTGGCCCGGATGCCGATGAACGGTGCGGCGCCGAGCTCGCGGCTGGCGGCAATGATCCGATCCACTTCATCGGCCTGCTCGATCACGACCACCGGCTGGCGGCCGAGGCGCCGGGCCAGGATCGCGGTCTCGATGTAGCGCTGGTCCTTGTAGCCGTTGCAGATCAGCAGCGCCTCGGGGTCGTCGATCAGCGAAAGGGCGATCAGCAGCTCGGCCTTGCTGCCGGCCTCCAGGCCGAAATGCCAGCGCTTGCCGCAGGCCACCAGCTCCTCCACCACGTGGCGCTGCTGGTTGCACTTCACTGGAAACACGCCCTGATAACGGCCTGTGTAGCCGTATTGGGCGATGGCGCGCTCGAAGGCGGCGTGCAGGCGCTCCAGCCGGTCTTCGAGGATGTCGTCGAATCGGATCAGCAGCGGCAGGCCCAGGTTGCGGCCCTCCAGCCCCTGCACCAGCTCGATCAGATCGAGGCTGCCGCCCCGCTCCCCCTGGGGCTGCACGCACACGTGGCCGCGGGCATTCACTGAGAAATAGGGATCACCCCAGCGGCTGAGGCCGTAGAGCTCGGCGCTGTCGGCAACGCTCCAGCTGGTGGTGGGTTCGGCGAGCACCATGCAGCCGGGCGGGACGAGGAGATGGTGACCGGAATCTAGGGACCGCTCAATAGGCAAGTGCCCTCAGCGCTGTGAGCGCTGATTGGCTGGGCGCGTTGAGCTGGGGTGCTGCCCGTGCTTGCCAAGCGGCAGGGCCGGCGCAGACGATGGTTCGGATCTGAAACCTTTTCTATGGCCGCCGAACGCACCTTTGTTGCCATCAAGCCCGATGGCGTTCAGCGCGGTCTGGTGGGCGAGATCCTCGGCCGCTTCGAGCGTAAGGGCTTCAAGCTGGTGGGCCTCAAGCAGCTCACCCCCAGCCGTGAGCTGGCGGAGCAGCACTACGGCGTGCATCGCGAGCGCCCCTTCTTCCCCGGTCTGGTGGACTTCATCACCTCCGGTCCGGTGGTGGCGATGGTGTGGGAAGGCGATGGCGTGATCGCCAGTGCCCGCAAGCTGATCGGTGCCACCAAGCCCCTGGAGGCCGAGCCCGGCACCATCCGCGGCGATCTGGCCGTGAACATTGGCCGCAACGTGATTCACGGTTCCGACGCCCCCGAAACCGCCGCATTCGAGATCGGCCTCTGGTTCCAGCCCTCCGAGCTGAGCGACTGGACCCCCGCCGACCAGGTGTGGCGGGTGGAGGGCTGAGGCTCCTGCCTCGGCCGTCAGAGGATTGATGGTCCGAACCGATCCCAGCGGAAGGCCTGCAGCCAGTGCGCGTCTTCCCCGCTGGGATTTCCTTCGATCGCGGATGCGACCAGTTCAGCGGTGATCGCCGCCAGCAGCACGCCGTTGCGGTGGTGGCCGGTGGCCAGCCACAGCCCCGGAATCGGGCTCTCGCCCAGCAGCGGCCCCTCGTCGGGGGTGCAGGGGCGGAAGCCCCACCAGCGCTCCATTGGCGGCCAGCTGGCGGCTTCCGGCAGCAGGCTGGCGATCCCCTCCTGCAGCTGGCGCTGGCCGGCGGGGGTGAGTCCATCGGCAAACCCCGCCTGCGCTTCGCTGGTGGCCCCCACCACCAGCAGCCCATCCGCCCGCGGCACCAGGTAGGTGCCTGGCCCGAAGATCACCCGGCCCAGGGCCTGGCGCGGGCCCTGCAGCGACAGCATCTGGCCCTTCACCGGAAACACCGGCAGCTCGGGCAGCAGTTGGGCGCTCCAGGCGCCGCAGCTCAGCACCGCCGCTGAGGCGTCGAGCTGCTGCTCCTCTCCTTCAGCCGTACGCAGGCGCACGCCGCTGAGGCTGCCGCCACCGTTGCGCAGCAGTTCCAGCACCTCCGCCCCCTCCTGGAAGCGCACGCCTCGCTCCACGCAGGCCCGCTCCAGGGCGCGCATCAGCCGGCGCCGGTTGTCGATCTGGCCGTCCTGGGCAAACAGCAATCCGGCCTGCCAGGTGGGCCCGATGCCGGGGATCTCGCGCTCCAGGTCAGCGCGCTTCAGGGCCTGACCCCAGGCGGCGGTGGAGTAGGCGTCGCGTTCGGTGGCCGTGTGGAACGGCACCACGATCCCGCAGGTGCGCAGGCCGCAACCCAGGCCGCTGTCGGCCTCCACCTGGGCCACCCAGGCGGGGACATGGGCCAGGGAGGCCTGCCCCAGGGCGAGCAGCTCGCCGCCCAGCCCCTCGGCGTGGGGGGCGAGCATGCCGGCGGCCACAAATCCTGCCGCTTCGCTGCGCCGCCGGCTCAGCACCAGCACGCTGCGGCCGCGGCGGGCCAGTTGGTGGGCGATCGCCAGGCCCATCAGGCCGCCGCCGAGGATCAGCACGGGTTGGGTGGCTGCCGGGTCCACGGCTGCGCTCGGCACAGGCCCCTCAAGTGTTTCAGGCCGGGCCGTGCTCTTTCCATAGGATCGCCAGAGGCACGGCAGCGCACATGGCAGGGCAGGCACCAGGGCAAGTGGCAGCGCAGAGCGCCTGGGAGGCCGTGATCGGCCTGGAAACCCACGTGCAGCTGGGCACGGCCAGCAAGATCTTCACCTGCGCCTCCACCACCTTCGGCGACGACCCCAACACCCACATCGATCCGGTGGTGTGCGGCCTGCCGGGCACCCTGCCGGTGCTCAATCAGAAGGTGCTCGAGTATGCGGTGAAAGCCGCGATGGCGCTCAACCTGAAGATTGCTGAGCACAGCAAGTTTGACCGCAAGCAATATTTCTATCCCGACCTGCCCAAGAACTACCAGATCTCCCAATACGATGAACCGATCGCCGAGGACGGTTGGATCGAGGTGGAGGTGGCCGAAAAAGGCAAGGAGACCTACCTCAAAACCATCGGCATCGAGCGCCTGCACATGGAGGAGGATGCCGGCAAGCTGGTGCACGCCGGCAGCGATCGCCTGGCCGGCTCCACCCATTCGCTGGTGGACTACAACCGCGCCGGCGTGGCCCTGGCCGAGATCGTGAGCAAGCCGGATCTGCGCACCGGTCGCGAAGCCGCTGAATACGCCGCCGAGGTGCGCCGGATCATGCGCTACCTGGGTGTGAGCGACGGCAACATGCAGGAGGGATCCCTGCGCTGTGATGTGAACATCTCGGTGCGGCGCGGCCCCGACGCACCCTTCGGTACGAAGGTGGAGATCAAGAACATGAACTCGTTCTCCGCCATTCAGAAGGCATGTGAATACGAGATTCAGCGTCAGATCAAGGCCTATGAATCCGGTGAGCCGGTGGTGCAGGAAACGCGCCTCTGGGACGAAGGCAAGCAGCTCACCAAGAGCATGCGCTCCAAGGAGGGCGCCAGCGACTACCGCTATTTCCCCGATCCCGACCTGGGCCCGATCGAGGTGGGCGCCGAGCTGCGCGAGGGCTGGCGGGCCGAGCTGCCGGAGCTGCCGGCCGCCAAGCGGCATCGCTATGCGGAGCAGCTGGGCCTCTCCCAATACGACGCCCGGGTGCTCACCGACGAGCGGCCGATGGCCGACTACTTCGAGGCGGTGGTGGATGCCGGCGCCGACCCCAAGGCGGCGGCCAACTGGATTACCGGCGACATCGCCGCCCACGTGAATGCAAATCGGCTTTCCTATGCCGAGCTGCCCTTCCGGCCGGCACAGCTGGCCGAGATGGTGCAGATGATCGAGGCCGGTGAGATCAGCGGCAAGATCGCCAAGGAGATCCTGCCCGAGCTGCTGGAACAGGGCGGTTCGCCCAGGCGCATCGTGGAGGAGCGCGGCCTTGGCATGATCAGCGACCCCGCTGCGATCACGGCGATCGTGGAGGAGCTGCTGGCCGAGCACCCCGAGGAGGTGGAGGCCTTCCGGGGCGGCAAGACCAAGCTGCAGGGCTTCTTCGTGGGCCAGCTGATGAAGAAGACCGGCGGTAAGGCCGATCCCAAGCTCGCCAACCAGATCCTCAGCCAGAAGCTGAAGGGTTGAACTGCATGGATGGTCAGACCAGGGCTCTCTAGGCTGCTGGGGGCTTCTGTCTGCGGGTGACTGCCGTTCTGCCGCGTTTTGCCGCCGAGCCATTTCTGCGGCTGGCCACCCCCCCTCGGCTGCAGTCAGCGTTGATGGCCGAATACGCGGGGATGGTGTTCGAGCCCGTCAGCGATCCCCCGGAGCCGGATGGCGACTACGGCGCAACGGTGGTGCAGGGCATTTCCGCTGCCGCCGCCGCCGCACCCCAGCTGGGATACGCGCCGATCAGTGTTGAGCTGATGGAGCTGGCCTATGCCGAGCTCACTCCCCTGATCGAGTCCTGGGCCGGCTGTCCGCTCGAGCGCAGCTGGGGCTATGGCATCCGCAGCTATGGCCCAGGCTCGAGGCTTCATGTGCACCGTGATCGCGTGGACACCCACGTGATCAGTTGCATCGTGCATGTAGACGACAGGGCGCCGGATCCCTGGCCACTGGATTTCATTGATCAC
>JBILDP010000087.1:0-8359 GCA_044352535.1 Prochlorococcaceae cyanobacterium | reverse complement strand
CCTCCTCCTCGCTGAGGGCCACGCTGCGGGCGGCGCCACCGGCCTCCAGCACCGCCTGGATGCGCTCCAGGGCGGCATCCTCGGCCTGGGCTTCCTTGCTGGTGCGCACCTGCTTCTTCAGGCGCTCGCGGCGCTTCTCCACCTGGGCCAGGTCGGCCAGGCCCAGCTCCAGGTTGATCACCTCGGCGTCACGGGCCGGCCCCACCGAGCCGCTCACGTGGATCACGTCGTCGTTCTCGAAGCAGCGCACCACGTGCACGATCGCGTCGACTTCGCGGATGTTGGCCAGAAACTTGTTGCCCAGGCCCTCGCCCTGGCTGGCGCCCTTCACCAGGCCGGCGATGTCGACAAACTCCACCTTGGTGGGGATGATCTCCTTGCTGCCGCTCAGATCCGAGAGCTGCTGCAGGCGGGTATCAGGCACCGACACGATGCCCGAGTTGGGCTCGATCGTGCAGAAGGGGTAGTTGGCGGCTTCCGCCTGGGCATTCGCCACCAGGGCGTTGAACAGGGTCGACTTGCCCACGTTGGGCAATCCGACAATTCCGGCTTTGAGCATCACCGGAATCTACGGGGGCTGGGCCTGGCGGCCCCAGCCCCCGCAGCTGGGGCGCTCCGGCAGCGAAACTGGGAGAAAGCCAGTCGAGCGATTCCCACCCTCACCCCGCCCAAGCAGGCAGCCGGTCCGTCGTCGCGGCCGGTTGCACCCCTGCCCCCGCCGGAGCGGCGAGGGCCCCGCTGGCTGCGGCGCAAGCGCCTCTGGGTGGGCGTGCTCGCCGGCGCACTGCTGCTCGGGGGGATCGGCTTCGGGGTGCGCCAGCGCAGCGCCGGCCAGGCCGGCCGCGTGGCCGACTACACCGTGCTGGCGGAATCGGGTGAACTGCCCGGGGTGGTGACCGCCAGTGGCGAGCTGGAGGCCGAACAGCGGGTGAACGTGAGCCCCAAGCGCCAGGGGGTGCTGATGGACCTGCTGGTGGAGGAGGGCGATGCGGTGAGCCGCGGCCAGCCCCTGGCCCGGATGGACAGCGACGACCTGCGCGAGCGACTGGCGGAGCTGCAGGCCCAGCTCACCTCGGCCGAGGCCCAGCTCAACCGCAGCAGCCGCGAACTGGAGCGCAACCGGCGGCTGTTTGCCCAGAACGCCATCAGCCAGAACGACTACGACCAGGTGCTGAGCGCCTTTGAGGTGGATCGGGCCTCCGTGCAGGCCGCCCGCCAGCGCCTGGCCGCCCGCCGGGTGGAGCAGGCCGACCTCGTGATTCGCGCCCCCTTTGACGGGGTGGTGACCCAGCGGTTCGCCGATCCCGGCGCCTTCGTGACCCCCACCACCACCGCCGCCGCCGTGGCTGGCGCCACCAGCTCCTCGATCGTGGAGCTGGCCCAGGGACTGGAGGTGGTGGCCAAGGTGCCCGAGAGCGACATCGGCCGCATCAGCCTGGGGCAGAGCGCCGAGGTGCGGGTCGACGCCTTCCCCGATCGCCGCTTTCCGGCGGAGGTGAAGCGCATCACCCCGCGGGCCGTGAAGGTCAACAACGTGACGTCGTTTGACGTGGTGCTGCGCTTCGTGGCGCCCCCGCCGGAGCTGCGCATCGGCATGACGGCCGACATCGACTTCCAGACCGGCCGCGTGCGCGCCGACACCCTGGTGCCCACGGTGGCGGTGGTCACCGAAGACGGTCGGCCCGGCGTGCTGCTGGTGGGCAAGGACAACCAGCCCACCTTCCAGCCGGTGGAGCTGGGCGTGAGCGGTGGCAAGAACACCCAGATCCTCGCGGGGCTCAAGCCCGGCACGCGCGTGTTCATCGACCTGCCGCCCTGGTCGAAGCGCAAGCGCAACTAGGCGCCCGGCACCTCAACGCCCAGAAACGTGCGGGCCGCAGCCACGATCCGGCCCGAGGCCTGGCCGTCGCCGAAGGGGTTGTGGGCCCGGGCCATCGCCTCGTAGGCCGCCGGATCGGTGAGCAGGGTGCTCGCCTCGGCCACAATGTCGGCGGTGGCGGTGCCGATCAGCTTGGCGGTGCCGGCCGTCACCGCCTCCGGACGCTCCGTGGTGCGGCGCAGCACCAGCACCGGCTTGCCCAGGGCCGGGGCTTCCTCCTGCAGGCCCCCGGAATCGGTGAGCACCAGGGTGCAGCCCCGCATCGCCGCCACCAGCTGGTCGTAGTCGAGCGGTTCGGTGAGGAAGGCCCGCGGGTGGCTGCCCAGCAGCGCCTGCAGGGGTTCGCGCACGGTGGGGTTGCGGTGCAGCGGCAGCAGCAGGGCCGTGTCGGGAAAGCGCTCGAGCAGCTGCAGGAAGCCGGCGCCGATCTCCCCGAGCCGATCGCCCCAGTTCTCGCGCCGGTGCACGGTGGCCAGGATCACCCGCTGGCTGGCCCAATCGAGCCCCGGCAGCTCGTAGGGCGGCGCCTGCTCCGCCATCTGCAGCAGGGCATCGATCACCGTATTGCCGGTGGTGAGCACCGTGCCGATCACCCCGGAGGCGCGGCAGTTGGCGGCCGACACCTCGGTGGGCGCGAAGTGCAGCTGGGCCACCTGGGAGATCAGCCGGCGGTTGGCCTCCTCCGGGAAGGGGTCAAACAGGTTGTCGGTGCGCAGCCCGGCCTCCACATGGCCCACCGGGATCTGCTCGTAGAAAGCGGCCAGGGCCGAGGCGAAGGCGGTGGTGGTGTCGCCCTGCACCAGCACCAGATCGGGCCGATGGGCGGTGAACTCCTCCTTGAGCCCGTTGAGGGCGGCGCAGGTGATGTGGGTGAGGGTCTGCTTGGGCGCCATCAGCGCCAGGTCGTGGTCGGCCTTCAGGCCAAACAGCTCCATCACCTGGCTCACCATCTCGCGGTGCTGGCCGGTGAGCACCACCCGGGTGCGGAAGCCGGGGGCGGCCTGAAAGGCCCGGATCACCGGCGCCAGCTTGATGGCTTCCGGCCGGGTGCCCAGCACGATCGTGACCAGAGGCTGAGACACCGAGGCCATGGAGAGATGGGCGGATCCTACGGACCTCAAGCCGGCCTTAAAACAAGGGAGCGTGCAACCGCGAGCGGCCGGCCATGGTGAACAGCCCATTC
Source organism: Prochlorococcaceae cyanobacterium (assembly GCA_044352535.1). Lineage (GTDB taxonomy): Bacteria > Cyanobacteriota > Cyanobacteriia > PCC-6307 > Cyanobiaceae > NIES-981. The sequence continues at coordinate 5,297 of JBILDP010000087.1, read as the reverse complement.
CCGCCCTCGGCCTTCCCGCCCCCACCCGCACCACCGCCGGCACCACCGCCGGCACCGCCATCGGTTCTGCCAACGGTGGCGCCGCCCACCGCACCGGCCAGCCAGCCGCCCAGCGGCGATGTGGGCAGCCAGCCCGACACGCTTGAGGGCATCGTGCGCATCGCCCATGCGCGCAATTTCTCGGATGTGCACCTGGGCGTGGGGGAGGAACCCCGCTATCGCGACCGCGGCGAGATGCTGCGCACCGGCTGGCCGATCACCGACAACGACCGCTTTCAGGGCTGGCTGAGGGAGATCCTCACGCCGTCGCAGATCAACGCCTTCCAGCGCAGCAAGGAATTCGACGGCTCCCATGCCTTTCCGGTGGTGCGGGTGCGGATCAACCTGCTCGATTCCTTCCGCGGCCCGGCCATGGTGCTGCGGCTGATCCCCCAGAAGATCGCCAGCCTCGAGGAGCTCAACCTGCCGGCGGTGCTGCGCACGCTGTGTGCGCGACCCAAGGGAATGGTGCTGGTCACCGGCCCCACCGGCTCGGGCAAAAGCACCACACTCGCGGCGATGATCGACTGGATCAACACCAACATGAGTCGCCACATCCTCACGATCGAGGATCCGGTGGAATTCGTGCACGAGAGCCGCAAGTCGCTGATCCGCCACCGCGAGGTGGGCCAGCACACCAAGCTCTTCCAAAACGCGCTGCGGGCCGCCCTGCGGGAGGATCCCGATGTGATCCTGATCGGCGAAATCCGCGACCAGGAAACCCTGAGCACCGCGATCGAGGCCTCCCAGACCGGCCACCTGGTGTTCGGAACCCTGCACACCAACTCAGCGGTGAAGACGGTGGAACGGGTGCTGGGCATGGTGCCGCCCAACGAACAGGAGAGCGTGCGCCGGGCCGTGTCGGAAACCCTGCTGGGTGTGATCGCCCAGGGCCTGCTGAAGACCACCGACGGCAAACGGGCCGCCTTCCACGACATCCTGGTGAACACCGACGCCTGCAAGGACTACATCCAGCGCGGCGAACTCGAGGCGATCGAGGAAATCATGGCGCGCAGTGGCTTCGACGGCATGCAGACCGCCAACCAGGCGCTGCAGAAGCTGGTGGAGGCGGGCCGGGTGAGCGCCGAGGCGGCCGTGGCCCAGAGCCTCAGGCCCAACGAACTGGCCCAGACCCTGCGCGGCAGAAGCTGAATGCAGAAGCTGAGTTAGGAGTGGTGGCTGATCCGGGCGATCAACAGCACGGTGAGGCCCACCGCCAGACCCAGCATCGCCAGGCGGCCATTCCAGATCTCGGCCTGGGGCGTGAAGCCGCGACGCCAGGCATTGAGCTCCTCGGAGCTCACCGGCTCAACGAGGGGTTCAACTGGGGGCTGGGTTGGGGGCTGGGCTGCGGGCTGGGCTGGGGTTTCGGCCGAGGTGTCTGACGAGATCTCGGCCGGGGTCTTGGTGGTGGCTGCCGGCTGGCTCCCAGGCTCCTGGCGGTCGGGGCCCATGGCAATGCCACTGAGAAACAGTCTCAATAATCTAGGCCGATCGGGCGGATCGGTACACCGTCTAGATCGGGACACCAACCGCTACACCGGTCAGAAGCAGGATCAGAAGCAGGGTTGCGGTTCGTAGAGGCGGTCGGCCTGATCCAGCGGCAGCCGCGCCGCCACCCCCAGCGACTGCGGGCTGCGCTGACCTGCCACCAGGCGCTGGCAGGCGGCAACGCCGATCATGGCTGCGTTGTCGGTGCAATAAGACAGGGGCGCCACCCGCCACTGCAGGCCCTGGCGGCGGCAGCGCTCCTCCAGCAGGGCCCGCAGCCGTCGGTTGGCCGCCACCCCGCCCACCAGCACCAGGGTGCCGAGGCCCTGATCCGACGCGCAGCGGCAACTCCGCTCCACCAACACCTCCGCCACCACCTGCTCGAAGCTGGCCGCCAGATCCGCCACCGGCAGGGTCTCGGCGCTGGCCTCCTGCCCCTGCTCCAGAGCGCGCACCAGGCGCAGCATGGCGGTCTTGAGGCCGCTGAAGCTGAAGTCGTAGGGATAGAAGCCCCCCTCCGGCCGCGACACCCGGCCCTTGGGCAGCTCAAAACGGCGCGAATCGCCCCCCTCCGCGGCGGCCTGGATCGCCGGCCCGCCCGGATAGCCGAGCCCCAGCAGGCGGGCCACCTTGTCGAAGGCCTCGCCGGCCGCGTCGTCGTGGCTGCGGCCCAGTCGCTGGTAGGCACCGGGCCCGTCCACCCGCACCAGCTCGGTATGACCGCCGCTCACCAGCAGCACCAGGTAGGGGCCGGGCGGCAATGGCTCCCCCAGCTGCACCGAGCAGAGGTGGCCCTCCAGGTGGTGGATGCCGAGGTAGGGCTTGGCGTGCAGGCGGGCCAGGGTGCGGCCCGTGATCGAGGCCACCAGCAGGGCGCCATTGAGCCCCGGGGCCGCCGTGGCCGCCACCGCATCCACCTGCGCCAGCGCCACACCGCTCTCGCGCAGCACCTGCTCGATCAACCCCGGCAGCGCCTCCACATGGCGGCGCGAGGCGATTTCCGGCACCACCCCTCCCCAGCGGGCATGCTCTTCCACCTGCGACGCCACGGCGCTGGCCAGCACCGTGCGATCGCGCACGATCGCCGCCGCCGACTCGTCACAACTTGTTTCGAGGGCCAGAACGGTGGGCATGGCTCCCGATCACCTCTCCTACTGTCCGCGAGTGACATCCTGCCCCGCGCCGCGGTCCCCCCTGACGCGTTCCCTGGTTATGCGCCGACTTTTCGCGATTCTGCTCTCCGCCTTCCTGCTCTTCGGCTTTGCCCCGGTGGCCAAGGCTGATGGGGCCGTGGCAGGCCTCACCCCCTGCTCCGAAAGCGCCCGCTTCCAGCAGCGCGCCGCCGGTGCCAAGACCGATCAGGCCAAGGCCCGCTTCGAGATGTACAGCCAGGCCCTCTGCGGCGCCGATGGCCTGCCCCACCTGATCGTGGATGGCCGCTGGAGCCACGCCGGCGACTTCATGATCCCCGGCATCGCCTTCCTCTACATCGCCGGCTGCATCGGCTGGGCAGGTCGCACTTACCTGATGGCGATCCGCAACAGCAAGGACGCCACCATGAAGGAGATCCAGATCGACGTGCCCCTGGCGCTCAAGAGCACCATCGCCGCCGCCACCTGGCCCCTGGCCGCCTTCGGCGAACTCACCGGCAAGAAGCTCACCGAAGCCGACAACAAGATCACCGTGTCGCCTCGCTGAATTCCCATCCGCATCTCCCCACCATGAAAAAGTTCCTCACCACCGCTCCAGTGTTTGCGACCATCTGGTTCGCCATCACGGCCGGGATCATGATCGAATTCAACCGCTTCTTCCCCGACCTGCTCTTCCACCCGATGTGAAGCAGGCTGGCCCTCAAATGACCGGGCCAAACGTGTTCTCCAGGCGGCTCTCTGAGCCGCTTTTTTGTTGGCGTTCTGTTGGCTTCTGATGGCGTTAGCCGGCCAGCTGCATCAGCTGTTCGAGCTCCGCCAGGGCCGCGTTGAGATCGCCATTCACCAGCACCGCATCAAATTCCGGCGCCGCGGCCAGCTCCACCCGGGCCCGTGCCAGGCGCCTGGCGATGGCCTCCTCGCTGTCGGTGCCGCGGCCGCGGATCCGCCGCTCCAGCTCCTCAAAGCTGGGCGGCTCGATGAACAGCTGGCAGGCCGCCGGGAAGCTCTGGCGCACCTGGCGGGCCCCCTCCAGCTCGATCTCCAGCAACACCGGCCGGCCTGCGGCCAGCTGGGCCTCCACCGGAGCCCGGGGCGTGCCGTAGAGGTTGCCGGCAAACTCAGCCCACTCCAGGAATCCCCCTTCAGCCACCTGCTGCTCAAAGCGCTCACGGCTGAGGAAGAAGTAGCTCTGGCCCTCCACCTCCCCCTCCCTGGGGGCGCGGGTGGTGGCCGACACCGACAGCCAGATCTGGGGGTGGCGCTGGAGCAGCTGACCCACCAGGGTGCCCTTGCCCACCCCGCTGGGGCCGGTGATCACGGTGAGGCGGGCCATCGCAGCGGCAGAGGCTGGGCTGCAGAGTAGAAGCCAGTGCGGTGCTCCCCGGCAGCGGCCATGGCCCTCCAGCCGATGGATGTGACCAGCCTCAAGGCGGTGCTGGCGGAGTGGCGGCCACTGCTGCTGCCCAGCCGCTTCGAAAAGGCGCAGCAGAGCGATCCCCACACGCTCCAGCTGGGGCTGCGTCACCTGGGCGGCCTGCAGTGGCTGGAACTGAGCTGGCAGGCGGAGGCGGCCCGCTGCCACGCGATCCCGCCCCCCCCGAAGCAGGGCGATGGCAGCACCCTGGCCCAGCAGCTGCAGCACGGCCTGCGCGGGCTGGCCCTGGTGGAGCTGGAGCAGCCGGGCTGGGAGCGGGTGCTGCGGCTGGGCTTCGCGCGCCGCCCCGGCGACCCGATCGAGCGCGAGCTGGTGCTGGAGCTGATGGGCCGCCACAGCAACCTGTTTCTGCTCGATGCCGCCAACCACACCAGCACCGGCGGGAGCGTGATCGCCCTGGGCCGGCAGGTGAAGGGCAACCAGTCGCGGTTGCGGCCGATCGGCACCGGCGATCCCTACCAGCTGCCGCCGCGCCTCGGCGGCGAGCCCCCGAGCCTGAGCGAGCCAGAGGCCCGCTGGCGCGAGCGCCTGCAGCTGCTGCCCCTGCCGCTGGAGCGGGCGCTGCGCGATGCCTACCAGGGCATCAGTCCGGCCCTCGCCCGCCAGCTGGCCCCAGCCGCCTGGCTGGAGCAGCCCGTGAACGCCCTCACCGGCGAACAGTGGCAACAGCTCTGGTGCCAGTGGCAGGCATGGCTGGGGGCGATCGAGGCCGGCCGCTTTGCGTGGGCGGCAGCCGAGGGGGGCTACCGCTGCTGGCAGCCTCCCCAGGCCGCCGAGCCCCCTCCCCAGACCATGCCCGCCGGCCCTGCCGGCCCCGCCACAGCAGCCAGCCTGCCCCTCAACAGCGCCGTGGCGGCCTACTACCGCCAGGGCCTGGCGCAGCGGCACCTCGGCCAGCGGCGCCAGCAGCTGGAGCACCGGCTCAGCCAGGCGGCCGAGCGGGAGCGGCGCCAGGCCGCCGAACAGCAGCGGCTGCTCAATCGTGTGCCCGAGAGCGAGCAACTCCAGCTCCAGGCCGATGCCCTGCTGAGCCAGCGCCAACCCAGCCGCGACAGCATCGATCAGGCCCAGGCCCTCTACCGCCAGGCCCGCAAGCTGCGCCGCTCGGTGGCCGCCATCACGCCGAGGCTGGAGCAACACCAGCGCCGCCTGGGCGCCCTGGAGGCCAGCCTCACCTACCT